>JBKQQE010000715.1:0-3895 GCA_052326245.1 Xanthobacteraceae bacterium
CCCAACTTCGGGATTCCGGGTTCGCGCGCGTTTTTGCGCCGTTGGCGACGGCCTCGCTTGCGCTCGGCCTGCTCGGGCGCGCGGCGCGCCCCGGAATGACGTCGCGTTTCTAGTGCGAGCGCGCCAGGCAGAAGGCGACGACCTTCTCCAGCGCCGTCTTCATGGCCGAGGTCGGAAACAGCGCCAGCGCGTCGACTGCCATGGCGCCGTAATGATGGGCCCGGTTGAGGGTGTCCTCCAGCGCGCGGTGCTTGGACATCAGCCCGATCGCATGGTCGAGGTCGTCGGCCGCAATCTCGCCGCGCTCCAGCGTCCGGACCCAGAACGCCCGCTCGGCGTCGTTGCCGCGGCGGAACGCCAGCACCACCGGCAGCGTGATCTTGCCCTCCCGGAAATCGTCGCCGACGTTCTTGCCGAGCTTGGCGGCCTTGCCGCCGTAGTCGAGCACGTCGTCGACCAACTGGAACGCGATGCCGAGATTCATGCCGACCGAGCGGCACGCGGTCTGTTCGGCCTTGGGCCGCTGGGCGATCACCGGGCCGACCTCGCAGGCCGCCGCGAACAGCTCCGCGGTCTTGCCGCGGATCACGGCCAGATACTCGTCTTCGGTGGTCGCGGTATTCTTGGCTGCGGCAAGCTGGGCGACCTCGCCCTCGGCGATGGTTGCCGCCGCCGCCGACAGGATGTCCAGGGCGCGCAGCGAGCCGACCTCGACCATCATGCGAAAGGCCTGGCCGAGCAGGAAGTCGCCGACCAGAACGCTTGCCTCGTTGCCCCAGAGCATGCGCGCCGACAGCTTGCCGCGCCGCAGTTCGCTCTCGTCCACGACGTCGTCGTGGAGCAGCGTCGCGGTGTGCATGAATTCGACCGCCGCGGCGAGCTTGATATGTCCGTCGCCGGCGTATCCGGCCAGCTGCGCCATCGCCAGCGTCAGCATCGGCCGCAGCCGCTTGCCGCCCGAAGAGATCAGGTGATTGGCGACCTCGGGTATCATGGTGACTTCGGAGCCGGTTCGCGACAAGATGGCGGCGTTGACCCGCTCCATGTCGGAGGCGACAAGGGCGACCAGTTCGTCTATCGACGCCGCCGAGGGACTCTCGAAGGGAACAATCACCGCCACGCCAGATCTCCAGATCTTCAGGTCTTGGACACACCAGAAACTGCCGCATCGCGCCGGGGGCGTCAAATCCCCGGATTCTGATAGTTGCCAAAAGGGAGATTGCGCCGGTGCAGGAATTGCTGCGGACCAACGACATGGTGCTGGTTTCGGCGGTGGAGGCCCTGCTGAACGGTGCGGCGATCAGGCACCTGATTCTCGACCAGAACATGAGCGTGATCGAAGGCTCGATCGGCGTGCTGCCGCGCCGTCTGCTGGTGGCCGACGACGACCTTTCGGCGGCCCGACGCCTGTTGACGCAGGCCGGCCTTGCCCACGAGCTGCGCGCCGATGAATGATCCGGACACCACCACGCGCGACGCGTTTCTCGGCGGCCAGCTGCTGCTGCGCCAGCCGAAACGCGGTCACCGCGCCGGTCACGACGCCATGCTGCTGGCGGCCACAGCGGATGCGCGGCCGGGTGACCGGGTCGTGGAGTTTGGAGCCGGCGTCGGTGCCGCCGGCCTGGCGCTCGCCCGCAGGGTCGAGGGCATCGACCTGACGCTGGTCGAAATCGATCCTGGGCTCGCCGCTCTGGCCGAGGAGAATGCCGCGGCCAACGCGCTCGCGGCGCGGGTGGTCGTGCTGGACGTCGAAGCGCCGGCGCCCGCCTTTGCCGAAGCGGGCCTGCCGCCCGACAGCGTGGACGTCGTGTTGATGAATCCGCCTTTCAACCACGGCGGCCGTCACCAGGCATCCCCGGTGGCGGAGCGCGGGCTGGCCCATCAGGCCACGGCCTCGACGCTTGCGGGCTGGGTCCATGCGGCGCGCCGGATCCTGAAATCCGGCGGGGCATTGACGCTGATCTGGCGGGCGGACGAACTGAACGCGGTGCTTGCGGTGATGGATCGGGGGTTGGGAAGCCTGCGCGTCGTGCCGGTGCACCCCGATGCGACGGCGCCGGCAATCAGAGTTCTGGTCACGGCCATCAAGGGCGGACGCGCGCCGCTGACCTTATGCGTCCCCCTCGTGCTTCAGCAGGCAGCCGATTCGGCCAACCGCGGCGCTGCCGCGCCGCGCCGCGATCGGGCGTCGACTGCGGACCGGCGGTAGGGCCTGATGGCCCTCGAATTTGCTTATTGCGGCAGCGTCTCTGCCACGGGCTTGGGCGTCGCGGTCATGCGGATCGCCAGCAGAAGCGTGCTCATCAGCATCAACATCAGGTAGATCTTCATCTTCGCACCTTCGGCCGCGCAGCGCTGCGGTTCGTCCGCTGATGGCGCTCCTTCGCAAGTCCCCGATAAGCAAGAAGCGTTCCAATGGTTAAATAACTGTTAGGGGTGCATCGCCAGGTCGAGGAAATCTGTGCGGATTTGACACGAAGCCCGGCGCGGCCGGCAATCTTGCGAGAGGGACGCATGGCGGTGATGACAACCGCGTTCCGCATATCTATCTAGCGGGACATGAGTCGTCTGGATCCCCTGTCTCCCGTTCCCGAACCTGGCCTCGCAGGGTTCGCGCGCCACCTGCTCGGGCGCGTACGCATGCTGCTGCCGGCGCGCCTGCGCGGGCGACCCATGGTCCCGGTGGTGCGGCTCAGCGGCGTGATCGGCGCGGTCACGCCCTTGCGCTCCGGGCTGTCGCTGGCGGGGGTCGCCCGGACCCTCGAACGCGCGTTCGGCACGCGGCATGCGGTAGCGGTCGCGCTGCTCGTCAACTCGCCCGGCGGCTCGCCGGTGCAGTCGCGCCAGATCTTCCTGCGGATCCGGCAGCTGGCCGCGGAGAAGAAGCTGCCGGTGCTGGTTTTCGTCGAGGATGTCGCAGCCTCGGGCGGCTATATGATCGCCTGTGCCGGTGACGAGATTTTTGTCGATCCCTCATCGATCCTGGGGTCGATCGGCGTGGTGGGCGGTTCGTTCGGCTTCGAGGGATTGATCAAGAAGATCGGCGTCGAGCGCCGGCTCTATACCGCCGGCGAACACAAGGCGACGCTGGATCCCTTCCTTCCCGAAAAGCCCGACGACGTGGCGCGCCTCAAGGCGATCCAGCAGGAGATCCATGCCGTCTTCATCGATCTGGTGAAACAGGCGCGTGGCGAGCGGCTCAAGGGCGCGGACGACTACCTTTTCAGCGGCGAGTATTGGGCGGGCGGGCGCGCGGTCGAACTCGGCCTGGTCGACGCAATCGGCGACCTGCGCGCGATCTTGCGGGCGCGATTCGGCGATCAGGTGCAGACCCCGCTGATCGCTCCGGCGGCCGGGCCCCTGGCGGGGCTGTTCGGGCGCCGCTCAGCCGGCACCGTCGACCTGGCTGGGGCGTCCGAGGGGCTGATTTCGGCGTTTGAGGCCCGTTCCATTTGGGCACGCTTCGGTTTGTGATCACAGGGTAGGGAGCCCTGCGACAAGCCGTCCCCTGCTTTTGCCACAATCGCGACACGAGGCTGGGGAACAGTTCCTCGACAAATCGAGGACTATGCGATGCCACCACTGATTCTGGTTTTTGCCGGGGCGCTCGGCGGGACTGCACTGGTGCGCTGGGCCGTGCGGGAGGTCCGACGGATCAATGACGAGCTGGATCGCATCCGCTCCGCCCAGATGGCGGAAGCCCGGGTCGAGCCCGTTCGCCGCCTGCGCCGCGATCCCGAAACCGGCGCCTATTGGCCGGAATAGTCGCCGCGCAAGCCGGCGGCCGCCGTGCCCACGTGCCGGCGCAGGCGTCTTGATATATCGGCGATATCGAAATGCGTCAGCGGGTGATGCGGACGCGCCGGTCCCGGGTATCGCTGCTCATCATGACGCC
>JBKQQE010000716.1:0-5685 GCA_052326245.1 Xanthobacteraceae bacterium
GCCATTCAGTGGTATTCCAACACGCGCAGCATTGTAAATTGCATTCCGTTCGGCGTGCTCCGTCCATTTGTACTTCAGAGGACGAGCGTGACGTTCGTCCTGCTCGTCATCGACACCCCTTGGGAATCCGTTGTAACCTGTAGAACGAATTTCATTGTCTGGTCCAACGATGACACACCCGACTCGCGTGCTTCTATCCTTGCTCCACTTAGCGATCTGCATCGCCAACTCCATGAAGCGCTTGTCCCAGTTGGCCATGAGGTCCGCTTTCTTAAACTCAGGAGCGCCCAGTTTCAGGGCTGCCGTGCTCTATATTAGATACTATGTCTTTTCAAAACTCGCTAGGCAATCAGAGCGGCGCGAAACTTGGGCTATGTGACCGCTGGGACAGCCTGCCCTATTGGATCTGTCTCGCGTCGGCCATTGGACGGCTGCGGTCATCGGCCTTGTCGCCGGTCTGTTTGTCGAATTCTTCCTGGTGACTAGGCGTCGCTGGCTTGGTCGTGAGGTCTCGAAGCTTGTCCACCTTGGACGCCATGCGCCGTTCTCTCAAAGCGGGATGGATAAAGAAAGGTCCCCTTTTCAGGGCCTGAATAGTCTCAACTGCTAGGGCCTGTCATCAATTGAGCCAAATGATAGCAGCCGCGAGGTGGACTGCGGCGAGGAAATTTCTAGCGGTTTTGTCGTAGCGGGTGGCGATGGCGCGGCACTGCTTGAGCTTGCAGAAGAAATTCTCGATGAGGTGGCGGGCCTTGTAGGCGTCTTTGTCGAAATCGCGTTGAACCTTGCGGTTGCTCTTGGGCGGGATCACGAACGACTTTCCCCGTGCGAGCAACGGCTCGATCACCCGTTCGTCGGCATCGAAGGCCTTGTCTGCCAGCAAGGCTTCGGCAGCCATATCCGGCAGCAGCGCGTCGGCCCCTTCCAGATCATGGGCTTGGCCCGGCGTCAGAATGAAGTCCAGCGGATTGCCCAACGCATCGACAAGCGCATGAATCTTGGTGCTCAGTCCGCCTCTGCTGCGCCCTATCGCCTGGTCTTCGCCGTCTTTTTTTGTGCGCCGGCACTGTGCTGATGCGCCCGCACGATCGTGCTGTCGATCATGGCGTACTCATTATCGGCGTCGCTCGCCAGCATCTCAAACAGCCTCTTCCACACCCCGCTCTTGGCCCAGCGCGAGAAGCGCGTATGTATCTTGATCGGGTCGCCAAAGCATTCGGGCAAGTCCCGCCAAGGGATGCCGGCCCGATAACGGTAGATCACCGCCTCGACAAACAGCCGATTGTCCTTGGCCGTTACCCCCACATGCCCTTCACGTCCGGGCAAAATATCCTTGATCCTGTCCCATTGATCGTCCCGAAGGGCGTAGCGGCGCATCTGTCAGCTCCGAATCAGCTGACCGCCTATGAATCACGCGATAATATGCTTGGGAATCCTTTAATTGAGGACAGACCCTAGCCACTTTAACTTAGCTAGTGGTCCTTTGATTCCAACATTTGCAAAGCGCCTACTGAGATGGGATGCAAATGTTGGAATCGGACCACTAGCTTTGCCGGTAATCGTCAATCCGTCGTCGGGCGACCGTGAAGGCGTCCTTGACCGCGGCGTCGGCGAATTCGTGGCGCCGCTCATCCGAAGCCCCTCGGCTGACCACGATGTTCTCGTGCGCCGGAATCGACAGCTGGATATGGATCTGAAACCCGGCTCCGCACCGATGGTGCTCGCCGGGCCCGATCACGGTCACCCGGCCGGAGGTGATGCGATGATCATGGGTTTCGAGCCGCGCGAATTCACGCTCGATCTCGGCGCGAACGGTATCCGACGGTTCGCATCCCTGAAACGTGACTTGCAAGGCGTTCTGCATCTGAACCTTTCGCTGGACGGTGATCACCCTGACCAATCCGCAGGTCGCCGGATGGTTGCACCCCCCGGGGCGCGAAGCAATCGCGCCACGCCATGCGGTGCGACGTGAGTAGTTTCCGATCCTGACCCGGTCGCCCCACCCGCTGCTAGTGTCGGGATCAAGCGGCAGTGTCGTCGCGGTTGCAGAAGGAGACGCGCGTGACCAGCAAGAAGCCAGATCTCAAGGTCGTCGCCAAGCCGGGCAAGATCGCGCATCCCGGAATGATGGGTGACGGCACCGAGGAGCAAGATCTCAACGAAACCGGCGATCCGTCCAAGCGCATCAAGAAGGACGAAGTGGACGCGGCCTTCGGCAAGGCTCCGCCGAAGAAGCCCTGAGCCGTCGGCGCTTGCGTCACTGCCGTTCAGGCGATGGCCCGATCGGGCCCGTACCCGCAGGAGTTTCCAGATGGCAGACCTCGCGCTGAAACAAGCCGTGCTGGACGAACTCGCCTGGGATCCCAGCGTGAACGAAGCGCACATCGGCGTGAGCGCGCGCGACGGCGTGGTGACGCTGGCGGGCCATGTCGCCAGCTACGCCGAGAAATGCGCGGCTGAACGCGCCGCCGGCCGGATTTCCGGCGTCAGGGGAATCGCCGAGGAACTCGAGATCCGTTATCCGCAGGGCATCGGTCGCGATGACGAAAGCATCGTCAGGCAGGCGCTGAACGTCCTTGACTGGGACCTCTGCGTCCCGTCGGACACGGTCAGGGTCAAGGTCGAGAACGGCTGGATCACGCTGAGCGGCGACGTCAACTGGTATTATCAGAAGAATGCCGCCGAGGCCGACGTGCGCAAGCTGTCCGGCGTGATGGGCGTCAGCAACGAGATCACGATCAAGCCCACCGTGCAGGCCTCCGACGTGCAGAAGCAGATCAAGGCGGCATTCCACCGCAATGCCGAGTTCGAAGCCGAGAACATCGTCGTCACCACCGACGGCAGCAAGGTCACGCTCAGCGGCAAGGTGGACAGCTATCATGAGCGCACGCTGGCCGAGCGGACGGCCTGGTCCGCGCCCGGCGTCACCCAGGTCAACGACCTGATGACCGTCAATTGAACGGCTCGAGTTCGGCCACGAAGCGGGAGCTTCCGCTTCACAGCATTGCACCGACGGTGCGCACGGTGAAGCGGCCGGCAAGCTCCGGGGTCGTTCGATCAGACGGCGGCTGATCGCCGTCCGGGCGTCGACAGGCCGGGCTGGCGGTATCCCTGCAGGATCTTGAGGTAGTTGGCGCGTTCGAACGCCTGCGGATCGCGCAGGCTGCGCTGGCTCATGATGCCCCTGACATGCTGCAGAGACGTGAACTCCCTGGCGTGGAGCCATGCCTGAAGCCCGGCGAGCAAGGTGGCCATGTGCCCCGGACCATGCCGCAGCAGCGACGACGTGGTCATCACGACGTCGGCCCCGACCAGCAGATATTTCACCACCTCCTCGGCGCCGGTCACGCCGGTACTGGCCGCGAGCGAGGCTTTGGTCCGGCCCGAGAGCACGGCGAGCCAGAGCAAGGGGAGCCGGATTTCGTCCGGTTCGCTCAGCCTGAGATCGGTCAGCACCTGCAAGCGCGTCGGATCGAGATCGGGTTGATAGAACCGGTTGAACAGCACCAGCGCGTCGGCACCCGCCTCCTGCAGGGCCAGCGCCATGTTGCCGACGGAACTGAAATAGGGGCTGAGCTTGATCGCGACCGGGATCGAGACCGCCGCCCGCACCGACCGCAGGATGTCGAGATAGCGCTGCTCGACATCGCGACCGGTGGTCGCCAGATCGGCCGCAATGAAATAGATGTTGAGTTCGAGCCCGCTCGCTCCCGCCTCCTGGAGCTGCCTGGCGTAGGAAATCCAGCCCTCGTTGCTGATTCCGTTCAGGCTCGCGATCACCGGCACCCCGACCGCCTGGCGCGCCCGGCGTACGAGTTCGAGATAGTGGTGCGGCCCGTGTCTGGCGTCGGGCAGCTTGGGGAAGTTGCTGAGCCCCTCGGGCCAACTGTCGTCGTGCAGGCTGGTCAGGTGCTCGTAGCGGGCCGTCTCCGCTTCGATCTCCTCCTGAAACAGCGAGGGCAGGACGACGGCTGCCGCACCCGCATCCTCGATCCGCTTCAGCGAATCGAGTTCGCCCGTCAGCGGCGACGCCGACGCCACCAGCGGGTTCTTGAGCTGAAGTCCCATATAGCGCGTGGTCAAATCCATTGGGCTCTCCTGGGACTGGCTCGTGTACGGTAAACGCGGGTAGCTAGTGGTCCTTTGATTCCAACATTTGCAAAGCGCCTGCTGAGATGGGATGCAAATGTTGGAATCGGACCACTAGTGCCCAGGCTTTGCAATCGCGCCGCCGGGCCGGAAGCGGCTGCCATCGTGCGCCGCCAGTGTTTCGTACTGCTGATATTTGTCGATCACCGCCGCCTGCGCGCTGGCGAGAAGCACCGCCGCTTCGTCGGGCAGCGACCGCGCCAGGGCGGAATAGCGGATCTCGTTATAGGCATAGTCCTTGAACGGAATCGTCGGCCGCGGCGAATCCAGCTGGAACGGGCTCTTGCCGACGGTGCGCATGGTCGGATTGAAGCGGAACAACGGCCAGTAGCCGCAGGCGACCGCAAGGTCCTGCTGTTTCATGCCGAACCGCATGTCGATGCCGTGGGCGATGCACTGGCTATAGGCGAGGATCAGCGAGGGCCCGTCATAGGCCTCCGCCTCCCGGAACGCATCGAGCGTCTGCTGCGAATTGGCTCCCATCGCGACCTGGGCCACATAGACGTTGCCATAGGCGATGGCCTGCAAGCCGAGATCCTTGCGCGCCACCCGCTTGCCGGCCGCCGCGAACTTCGCGACGGCGCCGAGCGGGGTCGCCTTGGAGGCCTGGCCGCCGGTGTTGGAATAGACCTCGGTGTTGAGGACCAGGACATTGACGTTGCGCCCGGTCGCCAGCACGTGATCGAGCCCGCCGAAGCCGATGTCATAGGCCCAGCCGTCGCCGCCGACGATCCAGATGCTCCGCCGCACCAGATGATCCACCACGGAGAGCAGGTCGCGCGCGGGCTCGCTGTCGATCTTGAGCAGCCGGGTCTTGAGTTCGGCGACCCGGATGCGCTGGGCGCGCAGTTCGAATTCATGGATTTGCGGCGCATTGAGCACGCCTGCCGCCAGCTCTTCGCCGACAACGGGCGCAAGCCGCGCCAGCAGCGCGCGGGCCAGCGCCAGGTGCTTGTCCGCCGCCAGCCGGAAACCGAGGCCGAATTCGGCGTTGTCCTCGAACAGCGAGTTCGACCAGGCCGGTCCGCGGCCCTCGTGATCGACGGCCCAAGGCGTCACCGGCAGGCTGCCACCGTAGATCGAGGAGCAGCCGGTGGCGTTGGCGATCTGGGCGCGATCGCCGAACAGCTGCGACAGCAGCTTCAGATACGGGGTCTCGCCGCATCCGGCGCAGGCGCCGGAAAACTCGAACAACGGCTCGAGGAACTGGATGCCGCGCACCTTGTCGAAATCGACGCGGGCCCGGTCGTTGACCGGCAAGCTCTCGAAGAAGGCAATGTTGGCGCGCTCGGCCGCGACCAGCGGCTCCTTATCGGCAAGGTTGATCGCCTTGACGTCCGGCTTGCGCGGGCTGATGGCGGGACAGGCCTCGACGCAAAGGCCGCAGCCCGTGCAGTCCTCGATATAGAACTGCAGGGTGAAACGCGCTTCCGGATAGCCCCGCGCATTGACCGGCGCCGACTTGAACGAGGCCGGCGCGCCGACCAGCGCATCCTCGTTGTAGTAGCGGGCACGGATGACGCTGTGCGGGCAGAC
>JBKQQE010000717.1:0-10545 GCA_052326245.1 Xanthobacteraceae bacterium
CCTTTCGAATCCGAAGTTCGCTCAAGGGGTCGCCGGGAAATCTTGCGAACTTCGGATTCGGGACACTAGCATGGCGAGACGGCCGCCAAACAGTCGGCCTGGAGAGGGATGGGGCCATTGCCGACGCGACTGCCGACGCCTGACCATCGGGACGTCACGCCGACCTACAGCTACCGGCCCTCGCTGGTCGGGCCGGCCTGGCGCTTCGAACTGACGGACCAGGGGCTGGCCTGGCGACTGGGGAGCCGCAACGGGATCTGGCCCTACGCCAGCATCGCCAGAATTCGCCTGTCCTATCGCCCCACCTCGATGCAGTCGCGGCGGTTCCGTGCCGATATCCGCAACGACGAGGGCCGCTCCATCGCCGTGATCTCTGTCAGCTGGCAGACCGCGGCGCTGGTCGCGGCGCAGGACGATCCCTATCGCGCCTTCGTGACGCAACTTCACGCGCGCATCGCGCAGGCCGAAGGGCGGCCGGCGCTGCTGGCCGGGGTGACGCGGCCGGTCTACCTGGCGGGGTTGATCGCGGTCGCGCTCGTCAACGTGGCGCTGGTCGGCCTGTTCATCCGCGCCGCCATGACCGCGGCTTACGGCGGCATGCTGTTTCTGGCCGGCTTCGCCGCGCTGTTCGGCTGGAAAGTCGGCGGGGTGCTGGTTCGCAACCGGCCGCGCGTCTACCGTCTCGACGACCTGCCGCGCGAACTGCTCCCGTAGGCGGCGTGGCGCCTCAGCCGTGCTTCTCCGGATGGGTTGCTCCGGGGGCATCCTTCAACTGCCGCGGCGTGACGAAGGCTTCGAGGCGCCCGCGCCGAAACGTCACTTCGTTCCATCCCCTGACGGCGAAATCGATGACCACGACGCCGGCGGTCGGCAGGTGATCGGCAAGCTCGGCGCCGGCCGCGCCGGAGGCGCTCGCGACCAGCGCCAGGGCAAATTCGTGCAGCCCCGGATTGTGGGCGAGCACGAGAAGGCGGTGCGGATCCTGCACCGTGGTGGCGCGCACCGCCGCGAGCAGCTCGGCGGGATCGGCGCCATACAGGGCATCGTGGTGTTCGACCGCGACGGCGGGCCAGTCGGCCGACAGGCAATCCCAGGTTTCGCGGGTGCGGACCGCTGTCGAGACCAGGGCGAGGTCGGGCAACATCGCCTGGCGCCGCAGATACGCGCCGATGTCCCGCGCGTCGCCGCGGCCACGTTCCTCGAGCGGCCGGTCGCGATCCTTGCCGGTCGGGCCGTGCTTGGCGGCCTTGGCGTGACGCATCAATATCAAACGGCGCATGGTGCGGCCTCGAAGAGCTTCTGGTCCGGGGTCCGGCCGGCGAGGCCGGTCAGCCACGCAGTTTCGTCGCCGCGCCCGCGCGTCGCCCGACGCGTCCGCGCCAGTTCTGAACCAAGAGCCGCCAAGAATCAAACCCGCGCGACGGTGTTGCCGCGCGCAGGCCACCGTGCGCGTCGCGCCGGCGGTTGCAGCGGTTTTCGCCGCAGGTGCCCGGATCGGGAGCCGCGGCGTGACAAGTTTGCCGGCCGACCGTATGAAGGGGCAATGACGGGCATTGCGGCAGACCATGGCGATCCTGCGAGCGGCGACGACCAGCATCGTCCGGCCGCGCGCACTGCGGTCCGTGGTCCGGATCTGGCCGGTCGGCTGCGGACGACCCACGAGGAACGCCCCCGGCTGTCGTTCAATCTCGACGTTGACGTCTGCGTCGTCGGGGCCGGCCTCGCCGGATTGACGGCGGCACGCGAGGCCGCGCTGATGGGGGCGAGCGTGGTGGTTCTGGAAGGCCGCCAGGTCGGATGGAACGCCGCGGGTCACAATTTCGGCGCGGTGATGCCGGGCTTCCCGATCGACGTCGCCGATCTGATTGCCCGTATCGGATTCGAGGATGCGCGGGAGCTGTGGGGGCTTGCCCAGGACGGCGCCGACTATGTCAGGGCGGCGGTCACCGAGCATGCGATGGCCGACATCGCGCTCAGCGAGGGCGCGCTCGAAGTGTCCAACGTGGACTCCGGCGACCAGTTGATCAGCCGCCTGCAGACCCTCGGTGAGGATTTCGGCACCGATGTCGAGGGGTGGCAGGTCGATCGGGTGCGCAATGTGCTGAGGACGCCGCGCTATTTTCACGCGGTGCACTATCCCAAGGCCTTTCAGATCGACGGACGCCGCTACGTCCACGGCCTGGCGGCGCTCGCCGAACAGGCCGGCGCGCGGATCTTCGAGAACACGCCGGTCGTCGGCATCGATCCCGCCGGCATCCGCAAGCGTATCGCCACACCCGCGGCGCGGGTGCGTGCGTCGCATATCGTGCTGGCCGGCGGGGTGCATCTCGGCGCGCCGCTGCGGCGGCTGGCCGATACGCTGCTGCCGGTCTGGCGTCATGCGGCGTTGACGGCGCCGCTCGGTGCCCGTCTTGCCGACGTCATCTCGTTCGCCGGCGCGGTCACCGATACCGACGGGGCCGTGCAATATCGCATCGTGCACGGCGACCGGCTGCTGTGGTCCGGCGGCGGCGGCAGCCTGGCCGTCGGGTCCGCGCGCGTCGCCCGGCGGGCGCAACGTCAGATCCGCACGCTCTATCCCGCGCTCGGCAATGTCGAGATCGCGGACGTGTTCGGCGGCGTCGTCGGTCTCACCGTTCACGGCATGCCCCAGGTCGGCGCGATGCGGCGCGGCGTGTGGGTGGCGAGCGGGTTCGGCCGCCAGGGCCTCAACACTTCGGCCATGGCCGGCCAGATGATCGCGCGCGGCATCGTGCACGGCGACGACCGCTGGCGGCTGTTTTCTCCGTTCGAGCTGGTGTGGGCGGGCGGCGCGGGCGGCAAGGTCGTCGGCCAGGCGATTCTGTCGGTGTCGCGCGGCCGCGCGGCGCTGGCCGGCATGCTGGCGCGGTACCGTGAGCGGGCGCTGCTGCGGGCGCGGGTGGACGAGGCCCGGCTCGCCTCCGCCGGCCGCCGGTCGCGGCCGGCGCCGGCGCAATCGCCTGACGGCTCCGGGGCCGACGCCGCGGCCCGCAAGATCACCGATATCGAGACGGTCGCGCTGTCGGGCCCGATCCGGGATCCCGGCGAGCACGGTGCCCCGATGGCGTGATGCTCGCGAGAAAGTGAGCCGGGGGCTGGTGTGGTGGATTTGACATTCGCTTCATTGTTGCGGCGGGCTTGCCAAGAGAATGTCAAATCCAAAACCGCACTAGAGTCATATAGTTGCTGGTGTCCTTGTGGTTCTAGCATTCGCAAAGGAAACCGCCGCAAAGTGACGCGAATGTTAGAACCGGGACACCAGGCGCGGGCGTAACTTTGTGCCCGGCTTTTCGTATCTGATGCGACGATGAAGTCCCGACCGCCGCGGAGGCTGCGGACGGCCAAACCCCGCCCTGCATCGGAGTGCTGCCATGATCGATCGCCGATTTCTGCTCGGAACGGTTGCCACCCTGTCGTTCCTCGCCGCGTTTCGCGGCTTGCGGCGAGGTGGCGCGGCTGCGGCCGAGCCGCCGACGGAAGCCTTCGAGGTCCAGAAAAGCGTCGAGGAGTGGCGTCGGCAGCTGAGCGCGGCGCAGTTCAATGTCCTGCGCGAGCATGGCACCGAGCGGCCCTATTCGAGCCCACTGAACAACGAGCACCGCAAGGGCACCTTCGCCTGCGCCGGCTGCGCCTTGCCGCTGTTTTCGTCGGAGACGAAGTTCGACAGCCATACCGGCTGGCCGAGCTTCTACCAGCCGCTGCCGGGCGCCGTCGGCACCACCGAGGACCACTCCTACATGATGTCGCGGACCGAGGTTCATTGCCACCGCTGCGGCGGCCATCTCGGTCACGTGTTCGATGACGGACCCAAGCCCACCGGGCTGCGCTACTGCATGAACGGGCTCGCGATGACCTTCAAGCCGGGCGAGCCTGCGCCGTCGTAGCGCGGTTCCTGTCCCGGTAATTCTTGCCGAGGTCGGCAAGACTGCCCCAGCCGCGCGGCTGGGGCATTTTTGTTAAATTACTGAAATGTCTCGACTCCCTGCGTTGGCACGCGACTTGCGAATCCGCTTTCGACGGGGCCGTGCGTTGTTTGATGCCGGTCGACCACCCGGATCGCAGTTGGAGACATTGTTATGGGTATTTTCGACGCACTCAACGTAGCCGTCGGTGGCCTTCAGGCCCAGTCGTTCGCGCTGCAGAACATCTCGGGCAACATCGCGAACGCCTCGACGGTCGGTTACAAGGGCATCGGGACCAGCTTCGAAGACCTCATTCCCGACTCCGCGACCCCCGACAAGCAGGCGGCCGGCGGCGTCACCGCCTACGCCCAGTCGACGATCACCACCCAGGGCACCGTCACCTCGACCACGGTGTCCACCAACATGGCGATCACCGGGGATGGCTTCTTCGACGTCCAGCTGCCGACTGGCGTCACCGACAATGTTCCGACCTTCGACGGCGTCACCGACTCTACCCGCCGCGGCGACTTCCAGCTCAACTCCAACGGCAACCTGGTCAACGGCGCGGGCTACTACCTGATGGGCGTGACCGTCGACCCGAAGACCGGCAATCCCATCGGCAGCGTTCCCCAGGTGCTCCAGTTCCAGAACAATTTCATTCCGGCGCAGGCGACCACCGAAATCACCTATGCAGCCAACCTGCCGTCGACGCCGACAACCACCGCGAGCACCAGCGCCACCGCGGGCACCTTGGCCGCGCTGGGCGGGTTGAATCCGAATGATTTCTCGCAAAACCCGCTGATCTCCGGCACGCCGTCGGCGGCCGTCACGAACACGGCGTTCACCGCCGAGACGGTCGACAATCAGCTCGCCGTTCCGGCGCCTATCACCAGCGCGACCCTCCTCTCGGGCGCGAGCGGAACCGACTCCATCAAGCCTGGCTTCACGGCAGGCCCCCCCGCCGACACCATCACGGTGACCGGCGCCAACGGCAGCCAGACTCTCACCTTTGTCGCCTCCGGCGCCAGCACCAACAACCAGGTCAACGTCACCGACAGCATCAGCACCCTGCTGTCGAAGATCGACGCGCTCAGCGGCAATACGACCAATCCGTCCACCGTCACCAACGGCGCCATCGTCCTGAACAGCGGCACGAACAGTACCACTGTTGGCAGCGACGTTGTCCCCACCCCCGTTACGGTTACGAGCAACGATACCAACGCGTTTGCGGCGCTCGGCTTCAGCTCGACCGTGACCGTGACGCCCGGTGGCGGCGGAACGCCGGGCACCGGCGTCGTGGTCGCCAACGATTCGTCGGTGTTTGACAACGAATCCATCAGCGGCGGCGCCGTCACGGCCTATGACGCAACGGGAACGCCGGTCAATCTGCAACTGCGCTGGGCCAAGGTCGACAGCGCGACGCTCGGCAGCCCGCACCAGAACACCTGGGAGCTTTTCTACCAATCCAGCACCAGTGCGACTGGGACCCAGACCGCCTGGGTCAACGCCGGCACCGCCTTCACCTTCAACGCCAACGGCACGCTGACCAGCCCCTCGGGCTCGACCATCACGCTGAACAATGTCTCGGTCAACAATCAAGGCGTCGGAAACCTGACCTTCAATTTCGGATCCGGTGGCCTCACGCAATATGCCAGCACCAGCGGCACCGCGACCGTCAACCAGGTGCAGCAGAACGGCTATTCCGCCGGCCAGTTGCAGTCGGTGGCGGTCAACAACAACGGCTTGGTGGTCGGGACGTTTTCCAACGGCCAGAACCTCGATCTCGCGGCGGTGTCGCTGTCGCACTTCAACGGCACCAACTACCTCAAGGCCCTGGACGGCGGCGCCTATGCCGCGACCGACGAATCGGGCGCGGCGATCGCGGGCGCGACCGGAACCATCAGCGGATCCTCGCTCGAGGGCTCCAACACCGACATCGCCGACCAGTTCACCCAGCTGATCGTGACCCAGCAGGCCTATTCCGCGAATACCAAGGTGATCACCACCGCCAACGACATGGTGCAGGATCTTCTCAACGTGCTGCGCTGAGCAGTCTGACGACAGTGTGAAGTAACCCGGGCGCGCCAAGATGAGTCTGACTTCGGCCCTTAACATCGCGATGACGGGCCTGACCGCAAACCAGGCCGCGCTGTCGATCGTCAGCTCCAACGTCGCGAACGCGCAGACGGCAGGGTACGTCTCGCTGACGCCGACCCAGGTCTCGGTCGGCGACGGCAGCTCCGGTGTCGGCGTCGAGGTCACCGGCGTCAACCGGCAGCTCAATCAGTACCTGCAGTCCCAGCTGCGGACCGAAACCTCCGGCGCGGCCTATGCCGACCAGATGTCCACCGTGCTGCAACAGCTGCAGAGCGTCTACGGCACGCCCGGCGGCACCAGCACGCTGGAGACGGCCTACAACAATTTCACGTCGTCGCTGCAGGCGCTGTCGACCAGTGCGGGCTCGGCCTCGCAAAGCGCCGCCGTGACGGCGGCCCAGTCCCTGGCCCAGCAGCTCAACACCACGACCCAGGGAATTCAGGCGCTTCGCACCAATGCCGAGCAGGATATCGGCACCAGCGTGAAGACGGCCAATTCCCTGATGTCCCAGATCGCGCAGATCAACGGCCAGCTGCAGGGCATGAACGCCACCGACACGGCCGCCGCCACGCTGATGGACCAGCGCGACAGCGACATCACCCAGCTGTCGCAGCTGATGGACGTCAACGTCGTCAACGGCAGCAACAATCAGGCGACCGTCTACACCACCTCCGGCGTCCAGCTCGTCAACGACTCGCAGGCGTCGACAATGACGTTCAACGCGCAGGGCTCGTTGAACGCCACCTCGCAGTGGAACAGCAACCCCGCCAAATCCAGCGTCGGCTCGCTCACCATCTCGCTGCCGAACGGCGCCAACATAGACATGATCGCCAACAAGTCGATCACGTCGGGACAGATCGCGGCGGACCTGAACCTCCGCGACAATGTCCTGGTGCAAGCGCAGACCCAGGTCGACCAACTGGCGGCGACGCTGTCGAGCTCGGTGTCCGATACGACCACCGCCGGGACGGCGGTGACGTCCGGGACCCAGGCGGGTTTCACCGTCGATACGTCGAACATGCTGGCCGGCAATTCGATCAGCCTGTCCTACGCCAACACGGCGACCGGGACGCCGCAGCAGGTGACGCTCGTCAACGTTACCGACTCGACCGCGCTGCCGTTGCCCGCGTCGATGTCGAGCGCCGGCAACACGGTCATCGGCGTGAATTTTTCCGCCGGCATGGCGTCGGTGGTGACGCAGCTCAACGCGGCGCTCGGTCCGGCCGGCCTGCAGTTCTCCAATCCGTCGGGTTCGACCCTGCAGGTGCTCAACAGCAGCGCCGCCGTAACGGTCAACTCGGCTTCGGTGACCACGACGGCCACCGCGACGGCAAACGGCAATTCGCAGCTCGCCCTGTTTACCGATGGCACATCGCCCTATACCGGCGCGATCACGAGCTCCGGGTCGCAGCTGACCGGATTTGCCGGGCGCATCACCGTCAATCCGGCCGTCGTCAGCAATCCGGCATTGGTCACGAACTACAGCGCGTCGACGACCTCCGGCGACACCACGCGGTCCGATTATCTCTACTCGCAGCTGACGTCGGGATCGTACACTTATTCACCGCAAACCGGGCTCGGATCGAGTTCGTCGCCGTATTCCGGGACGATCTCGAACTACATGCAGCAGTTCCTGAGCCAGCAGGCCGATGCGGCGTCTTCGGCGCAGCAGCTGCAACAGGGCCAGGATGTCGTTCTCAACACCCTGCAGCAAAGCGTGAGCTCGAGTTCCGGCGTCAACATGGACAGCCAGATGTCCAACCTGATCTCGCTGCAGAATGCCTATGCGGCCAACGCCCACGTGATGGCGGTGGTGCAGTCGATGATGACGTCCCTGATACAAATACCGGTTTAAGGCGGTTCGGATGACAGTCACCAGTCTCGGTTACAACAACACGCTTCTCGGACTCTCGGTCACCAACATCAAGACCCAGCTGGCGTCGCTGCAGAGCCAGCTGGCCAGCGGCGAGAAGTCGACCACCTATGCCGGCATGGGCTCCAACGAGGGTCTCGCCATCGCCGCGCGCGCCCAGCTGTCGAACATCTCCGCCTTCACCAACACCACCACCAACGTCAACACGACCATCGACGCCGCCAACACTGCGCTGGAGTCGATCAACCAGATCGGGGGGCAAATTCAAACCGCGGCGTCGAGCGGCGCGACAACTCTCAACGCCAACGGACAGACCTCGGCGCAGGCGAGCGCGATCGCGGAGCTGTCGTCCCTGGTCGGAATCCTCAACAGCCAGTCCGGCAACAACTACCTGTTTTCCGGCAGCGCCACCAATTCGCCGTCGGTTGCGACCGCCAGCGATATCCTGAACGGCAACGGCAGCCAAGCCGGCCTGACGCAGGTCATCTCGGAGCGCAACCAGGCCGACGGCGTCGGCGCGCTCGGGCGACTGGTGATCGCGTCGCCGACAGCGACCTCGGTGTCGGTGTCTCAGGACGCGGCGGGCTCGACCTTCGGACTGCAGCTGGCTTCCGTCACTTCGACGCTGAGCGGCGCGACCGTGACCGGTCCGACCGGATCGCCGGCGTCGATATCGGTCGCGCTCGGCGCCACCAATCCCAACAGCGGGGATCAGATCAACTTTACCTTCAACCTGCCGGACGGCACCACGACGTCGGTCCAGCTGACGGCCACGACCACGACCCCGGCGCCGACCGGCAGTTTCACCATCGGCGCGACGCCGACCGCGACCGCGGCTAACCTCAGCGCGGCGCTGACCTCGGCGATCGGCACAGCCGCGGGCACTTCGCTCGCCGCGGCATCCGATGTCGCCGCCTCCAACGACTTCTTCGATTCGCCGCCGCTGCGTGTCAGCACGAATCCGACCTTTACCGGCACGGCTGCGAGCAACAACAACACCACCCCGGCGCCGATCAGCGGCGCGACGCTGCTGTCGGGGGCGTCGAGCGGGTCTTCCAATTCGCTGTCGAGCGGCTTCTCCGCCGGCGATACCATCACCGTGGACGGCCAGACCCTGACCTTCGTCAACTCCGGCGCCAGCGGTAACAACCAGATCAACGTCACCGACAACGTCAGCACCTTGCTCTCGAAGATCGACGCGCTCAGCGGCGCGACGACGCCGTCGTCAGTCTCGGCTGGCGGCGTGATTACGTTGCAGAACGGCACGGCCGCGAACCTGTCGGTCACCAGCAACGACGGCGCTGCGCTGTCGGCGCTTGGCCTCAGCGGCGTCAATACGGCGACCTCGCTGGTCGCCGGCACAGCCGCCAACACCGTGACCTGGTACACCGGCGGCACCGGACCCGGCTCCGCACGGGCGTCGCTGACCGCGCGGGTCGACCAGTCGCAGACGGTGCAGTACGGCGTGCAGGCCAACGAAACGGCAATCAGCACCATCCTGCAAAACGTCGCGCTGCTGGCCGCGGTGACCACGTCGCCGACGAATACCAACGGCAGCGCACAGATCCAGGCGCTGAGCCAGCGCGTGACGCAGAACCTCACCTCCCAGCCGGGCCAGCAAAGCATCCAGGATATCGAGTCGGACTTCGCCAACGCGCAGGCCACGATGACGGATGTGTCGGCGCGGCAAACCCAGGCGCAGACATCGCTGCAGGACCTGGTGACGTCGACCGAAACCGTGTCGCCCGACCTGGTCGCGAGCCAGATTCTCGCGCTGCAGACCAACTTGCAGGCGTCGTACCAGACCACCTCGATGCTGTCGCAGCTCAACTTGGTGAAATACCTGCCGATACCGAGCTAAGGGCTGCTGCCGCCTGCCGCGCCAGGGCTCGGCGGGAAGGCGCATCGTCGCTCGGCCCGGAACGAACAGACGCGCGCGAACAGTGCGGTCCACACCAGACCGAGCGGGGAGAATCGGCGGCTTGACCGTCGAGCGGCCCTCCGATCTGGGTCCGCCCGCGGTAGCGGCGTCCGGTCGATGCTCGCGTCGCCATTGGTTGCGGATACGTTCTCAAGATAAGCTTCAAACCAGCATGATTCGGGGTGCGGGCGCCTTGAGGTTCGTTGAGAGCCGCGCTCGGGCTGTTACGGGAGACAAGCGATGCGCGATGCGCGCCGGAAGTTGGCCTTTGTGCTTGCCTCATCGAACCACGGCACGATGATCGTCAACCGTCTCGACTATCGCATGATCAATGCCGAGACCGGCTACGGCGTCGGCTATCAGATCCTGGAGACGGCCGAGTTCGATCCGACAGAAGTCAATCTGGCCGTTCAACTGCTCTCGCTGCGCAGACTGAATCACGGGGATGGCGTGGTGGCCATCGACTGCGGCGCCAATATCGGCGTGCATACCATCGAGTGGGCCGCCGCCATGACAGGCTGGGGAACGGTGCTGGCAATCGAAGCGCAGGAGCGCATCTATTATGCTCTGGCCGGCAATATCGCGATCAACAACTGCTTCAATGCATTCGCGATAAATGCTGCGGTTTCCTCCGAGCCCGGCATCATGACGATCCCCAATCCAAACTACCTCGTCCCATCCAGCTTCGGCAGCCTGGAGCTTCGCCAGCGGGGCAACAACGAGTTCATCGG
>JBKQQE010000718.1:0-8690 GCA_052326245.1 Xanthobacteraceae bacterium
CGCCGCGTCGCCCGGCGGAAAATACGGCACCAGCGGCAACTTGCCGACGCGCATGACGTAGTAGGCGGTGAGCGGGGGCAGGCAGTCGTGGTGATCGATGCCGTGCAGGCACGACACCGCGACCGAATGAATCGAATGCAGGTGCACCACGGCGGTTGCGGCGCCGCGCTCGGCATACATCACGCGATGCAGGAAAGCTTCCTTGGTCGGCGCGTCGCCGCTGACGAGTTGACCGCCGGCGTCGAGCCGCGACAGCTTCGCCGGATCGAGCGCGCCGAGCGAGGCGTTGGTGGGCGTCATCAGATAGCCGCCGTCGGATAGCCGCACCGAGATGTTGACGGTCGCGCCGAAGGTCAGCCCGCGCGCAAACAGCGAGGCGCCGACACGGCAGATTTTTTCGCGGATTGAAGCGTCACTCACGCCAGCCGGTCCCAGGCCTTGAGAAAGAAATCCTCGGTGCCGAAGTTACCCGATTTCAGCGCCAGCGCCATCTCGACGCCGCCGCGGCTCAGCGTCCACGGCACGCCAGGATCGATCTCCGGCCCAAGCGTGAGCACGCGGGCGTCCAGCGCCTGCATCACCGCGCCGGAGGTTTCGCCGCCAGCGACGATCAGCTGGGTGATGCCGCGGCGCGGCAGCGCCGCCGCCACGGCGCCGAACAGGTCCTCGACGATGGTGCCGGCGGCCGCGCGGCCGAGCCGCTGCTGCGCCTCGCCGACCGCGCCGGGATCGTCGCTGGAATAGACCAGGAATGGCTTGTCGGCCGGCTGACGATCGATCCAGTCGAGAACCGTGCGCGAGGTCTGGGTGCCGCTCGCGATCTCCAGCGGGTCGACGCGCAGGCGCGGCAGGCCCGCGGCGATCGCGGCCTTCACCTGGGCGCGCGTCGCCGCCGAGCACGAGCCGGCGAGTATAGCCCGCCGGCCGGGCGGCGCGTGCAGCCGCTGCGGTGGGGCCGCCAACGCGGCGAGCAGGCCGGCCTCGCGATAGGCTTGTGGCAGACCGATGGCGACGCCCGACCCGCCGGTGATCAGCGGCAGCTGCGACAGCGCCGCGCCGATGGCGCGCAGGTCGTCGTCGGCGATGGCATCGACGATGAAGACGCGGTGCGACGCCGCGCCGGCCTCGACCGCGGCGCGAATCGCAGCCGCGCCCGCCGCCACGGTCGGCATGGCGACGAGGCCGACCGGCAGCGAGGTCTGCCGCTGCAGCACCCGCACCAGGTTGGCGTCGCGCATCGGCGTCAGCGGATGATCCTTCATCGGGCTTTCGTTCAGCGGCACGCCGTTGACGAACAGGTAGCCCGCGTAGACGGTGCGGCCGGCGCGGGGAAACGCCGGGCACGCGATGGTGACCGCGCCGGCAGTGAGATCGAGCAGCGCCTCGATCACCGGGCCGATATTGCCGGCGTCGGTGGAATCGAAGGTCGAGCAGTATTTGAAGAACAGCCGGCGCGCCCCCAGCCCCGCGAGCGCCTGCGCCGACGCGCGCGACTGCCGCACCGCCTCGGGCGCGGCGATGGTGCGCGACTTCAGCGCCACCACCACCGCGTCGACCTCTCCGACGTCGAGATCGGGCGGCGGCAGGCCGGCCGACAGCAGCGTGCGCATTCCCTCGCGGGTCAGCATCAGCGCCAGATCGGTGGCGCCGGTGAGGTCGTCGGCGACGCATCCCAGCAGCATCACCAGGCTCCCGCCGCGCGCGCCGAGATGGCGCGCAGCCAGACCAGCCCGTCCAGCGTCTTGCCGCTCGGCCGGTACTCGCAGCCGACGAAGCCGTCATAGCCGAGGCGGTCCAGCACGCCGAAGATCCGCGCCTCGTCGAGCTCGCCGGTGCCGGGCTCGTGGCGCTCGGGGACCGACGCCACCTGGATATGGCCGATGATCGGCATCATCGCCTCCAGGCCGCGGATCACGTCGCCATGAATGATCTGGCGGTGGTAGATGTCGAACTGCAGTTTCAAATTCGGCCGCGCAAGCCTGCGGATCAGCGCCGCGGCGACATCGAAATTGTTGAGGAAGTAGCCCGGCACGTCGCGCGCATTGATCGGCTCCAGCAGGATGTCGAGGTTCGAAGCATGGGCGCGGTCGCAGGCAAACAGCACCGCGCTTTCGAACGCGGCCATCGCCTGCGGATCCTGCGACGGCGCGATGCCGGCCATCAAATGCAGCCGTCTGACGCCGGTGGCACGGGCGTAGACGAGCGCCGTTTCGATCGACGCCTCGAACTCGGCGCGGCACTGCGGCAGCGCGGCGAAGCCGCGTTCGCCGTTGTCCCAGTCGCCCGGCGGACAATTGAACAGCGCCTGGGTCAGGCGGTGCCGCGCCAGCCGTTCGGCGATGGCGTCGGGCGGGAAGGCGTAGGGAAACAGGAACTCGACGGCATCGAAGCCGGCATCGGCCGCGGCGGCGAAGCGGTCGAGGAACGGCCACTCGTTGAACATCATGGTCAGGTTGGCGGCGAAACGCGGCATTGCGAAAGTCCGTGGTGTGATGCGATCAGGGCTTGCCCGGCAACTCGAGGCCGGCGACGCTGGCATAGAGCCGCGCCACCGACGCGTCGTCGTCGCGGCCCATGCCGGCCGCGGCCGTCATCAGAAACATCTGCAGCGCGGCGGAGGCGACCGGCGTCGGGAATTTCGCGCCGCGCGCCATGTCGCTGACGATGCCGAGATCCTTGGTGAAGATATCGACCGCGCTGCGCGGCGCATAGTCGCCATCGAGCACGTGCGGCATGCGGTTTTCGAACATCCAAGAATTGCCGGCCGAGGCGGTGATCACCTCGTAGACCTTGCGCAGATCGAGACCCAGGCGCCGGGCGAACACCATCGCCTCGGACGCCGCGGCGATATGGACGCCGGCGAGCAGCTGGTTGACCATCTTGAACGCCGCGCCGATGCCCGCCTCGTCGCCGAGCCGGTAGACGGTCGCGGCGATGGCCTTTAGCACCGGTTCGGCCTTCGCCATCGCCGCGGGCGTGCCGGATGCGAGCACGGTCAGCGCGCCTTCCGCCGCCCGCTGCGCGCCGCCGCTGATCGGACAGTCGAGGTAGTCCAGCCCATCCGCCGTGGCCGCCGCCGCAAGCGCGCGGGCCCGCTCCGGCGCCATGGTGGCGCAGGACAGGATCACCGCCCCGCGCTTCATGGCGGGTGCCACGCCCTCGGCGCCGAACAGCAGCGCCTCGGTCTGGTCCGCATTGACCACCACCACGACCACCGCGTCGGCGTCCGCGACGGCCGCGCGCGCCGATGCCGGCGCGACGCCGGCGGTCTCCTCGGCGAAGCGGCGGGCGACGTCGGGCCGGACATCGAAGCCCGCCACCGCGAAGCCGCCGCGGCGCAGCGACGCCGCCATGCCGTACCCCATCGCGCCCAGCCCGAGAACCGCGATCATGCTGCCGTGCCCTGGCCTGTCCATGTGAATGCTTCCGCTGTGAGACATTTCCCAGTGGAGTGGATTTGACATTCGCTACCCACTTTGCCGCGGGCTCGCGAAGCGAATGTCAAATCCAAAACTCCACTGGAAATCTATACTTGCTAGTGGTCCGTCGATTCCAACATTCGCACAGAGCAAGCTGCATTGGGATGCGAATGTTGGAATCGGACCACTAGTCTAGACCCGACCGCGCCGGCAACGCCACCTGCCCGGCGGACAGGCAGATGCGCCGCGCCACATGACCGCGAATTCATGGGAACGCCCGAGGAACGGCGCTTGACCCGGGTTTCCGTCCCTCCCACCTGCGTGGTAGCCTGAAATTCGGCCGTGCGCGCCAAGATCGCGCGCCGGGACCTGGCGGGAGCGGACTGGAGATTTCGACATGTCGATGGACAACAAGCCGGTCTGGTCACAGCGCGCGACGGACGACGGCTTCTCCCGCTTCCTCGGCGGTTCGCCGCTCTCGGTGGCGTTTCGCCTCATCCTGCTCTCGATTCTGGTCGGCGTGGTGCTGGCATCGATCGGCTTCGACCCCTGGAACATCGTTCGCAGCATCCGCCTCTTGTTCGAGCGGATCTGGGATCTGGGCTTCGATACGGTGAACTGGCTGTGGCGCTACTTCCTGCTCGGGGCGGTAATCGTGGTGCCGATCTGGCTGTTGTCGCGGGTTTTCGGATCCACCCGGCCGCGCTGACGCCGCCGCCGTGCGCGTCCATTTCATCGGCTGCGGCGACGCGTTCGGATCGGGCGGCCGATCCAACACCTGTTTCCACGTCACCGGGGCACAGGCCAATTTTCTCATCGACTGCGGCGCGTCCTCGCTGCCGGCGCTGAAGCTCCGCGGCGTCGCCCTGCATGAGATCGACCTGATCCTGATCACGCATTTCCACGGCGATCATTTCGCCGGGCTGCCGTTCTTCATCCTGGATGCGCAATTCCGCCGCCGGCAGCGCCCGCTCACCATCGCCGGTCCGCGCGGCATCGCGGCGCGTCTGGCGCAGGCGATGGAGGCGCTGTTCGAGAATTCCTCGAAGACCCGGCAACGCTTCGATCTCGCGGTGGTCGAGCTGGAGCCGGACCAGCCCCGCGCCTTCGGCGCCATCAGGGTGACGGCCTTCGAGGCGGTCCATGGCCATTCGGGCGGGCCGTTTCTGGCCTATCGAATCGAGACCGAAGGGCGCGTCATCGCCTACAGCGCCGACACCGAATGGACCGAGGCGCTGGTTCCGCTCGGCCGCGACGCCGACTTGTTCATCGCCGAGGCCTATACCTACGAGACCGAAATCAAGAACCATCTCAGCTACGCCACGCTGGTGCAGCAGTTGCCCCGGATTCGCCCGAAGCGGCTGATCCTGACCCATATGAGCGACGACATGCTGGCGCACGCGCACGAATTGCCGCACACGGCGGCGCAGGACGGCCTCGTGGTCGAGATTCAATGAACGCCCCGCCTGCGCGAGAGCTTGCCGTGGCGTCGACCGTGACGACCCGCCGCGTCTTCGCCATCGCCGGCCCGGCCATGGTGGCCAACCTGACGACGCCGTTTCTCGGCGTGGTCGCGACCGCGGCGATCGGCCGGCTCGGCGATTCCACCCAGCTCGGCGCCGTCGCCATGGCGTCCGTGATCTTCGACTGCCTGTTCTGGCTGTTCGGCTTCCTGCGGATGGGAACCGTGGCGCTGACCGCGCAAGCGATGGGCGTGGACGACCCCGCCGAGATGCGCGCGGTGCTGTTGCGCGCGGTGGGGCTAGCGTTGCTGATCGGCCTCGTTCTGCTCGCCCTGCAGCGCCCGCTCGCCGCCCTCGTCTTCGCGGCGCTCGGCGGCAGCGACGCGGTGAGCGACGCCGCACGCAGCTACTTCGCGATCCGGATCTGGTCGGCGCCGCTGGTGCTCGCCAATTACGTGCTGCTCGGCTGGTTGGTCGGACAGGCGCGCACCGGCCGCGCGCTGGCGCTGCAGATGCTGATCAACGTCACCAACATGGCGGCGACCGCGGCGCTGGTGCTCGGGCTGAATTTCGGCGTCGAGGGCGCGGCCTTCGCGGCGGTGTTCGCCGAAGCCGTCGGCTGTTGCGCCGGAGCCGTGGTGGCCTGGCGCGGCCTCGGCGGCCGGCTCGACAGCGGCGGCCGCGCGCTGTTCGACCTCGCCAAGCTGCGCCGCATGCTGGCGGTCAACCGCGACATCTTCATCCGGACGGTGGCGCTGGTGACCGCGTTCCTGTTCTTCACGGCCCAGGGCGCCCGCGCCGGCGACGAGACGCTCGCCGCCAATGCGGTGCTCAACAACTTCATGCTGATCGGAGCGTTCTTCCTCGACGGACTCGCCACCGCCGCCGAGCAATTATGCGGCTACAGCGTCGGCGCCCGCGATCGCGTCGGCTTTCGCACCGCGGTGCGGCTGGTGCTGGCCTGGGGCTTCGGCTTCGGCGTCGCGGTGACGCTGCTGTTTGGCGCCACCGGCGCCGCCCTGGTCGACTTCATCACCACCAGCGCGTCGGTGCGCGAGACCGCGCGGACGTACCTGTTGCTGGCCGCGCTCGCGCCGACCTGCGGCGTGCTGGCCTACTGCTTCGACGGCATCTATATCGGGGCCACCTGGTCGCGCGACATGCGCAACCTGATGATCGTGTCGCTGGCGCTGTACCTGGCGAGCTGGTGGCCGCTGCAGTCGCTTGGCAATGCGGGGCTGTGGATCGCGCTGCTGGTGTTCCTGGCCGCCCGCGGCCTGCTGCAGGCGCTGCGCTACCCACGCCTTTTCCGCGCGACGTTCGGAAATGACGGCGCCGTCACTGCGGCCAGTCGTCCGCGGTGATGTTGGCCGCGTCGGCGCCGACGATCTCGCCGAGGGAGTCGCGCCCGGTGCGGCGCAGCACCGAGACCAGATCGGTCTTGATCTCGTCGAGCAGCCCGAGCCCCTTGTAGACCAGCGCCGAATAGAGCTGGATCAGGCTGGCGCCGGCGCGGATCTTCATCAGCGCGGCGCCGCCGGAATCGATGCCGCCGACGCCGACCAGGGGGAACGCCCCTTCCACGCGAACATAGGTTTCGGCCACCATCCGCGTCGACAGCCGGAACAGCGGCCGCCCCGACAGTCCGCCCTGCTCGCGGGCGCGCCGCGTCTCGCGCAGCGACGAGGGCCGCGCCAGTGTGGTGTTGGAGACGATCATGCCGTCGACGCGGCGGGAGCGCGCGATCTGCACCACGTCGTCGAGCTCGTTCAGCAACAGGTCGGGCGCGATCTTGAGCAGCACCGGGGATTCGCCGGCATTCCTGCGCACCCGCTCGCGGGCATCGATCACCCGGGCGAGCAGGTCGTCGAGCTGCGACGCCTGCTGCAGGTTGCGCAGTCCCGGCGTGTTGGGCGAGGAGACGTTGACGGTGAAGTAGCTGGCGACCGGCGCGAACTGTTCGATCAGGCGGACATAGTCGCCGGCGCGGTCGGACGAATCCTTGTTGGCGCCGACATTGACGCCGACGATGCCGCCGCGGCTGGCGCGCGACGCCATCCGCCGCAGCACCACGTCGCCGCCGTCATTGTTGAACCCCATGCGGTTGATGACGCCTTCGTCGGCTTCGAGGCGAAACAGCCGCGGCCGCGGGTTGCCCGCCTGCGGGCGCGGCGTCACCGAACCGATCTCGACAAAGCCGAAGCCCAGCCGGAGCAGTTCGTCGGGCACCTCGGCGTTCTTGTCGAAGCCCGCCGCCAGCCCGACCGGGTTGGGAAAATTGAGCCCGAAGGCCCGCATCGCCAGCATCGGATTGTCGGCGCGGGCGCGCGGCTGCGGCAGCAAGCGCAGCCCCTGGATGGCCATGCGGTGGGCATCCTCCGGGTCGAACCAGCGCAACAGCGGCAGCGACAGGGTGTCGAAGGCACGGATCACGCGGTCAGCTCCGGGATGTCATGGCCGCCGTCGGAGCGCGCGCGCAGGTCGAGCACCGCGGTCACCGCGCCGAGGTCGAGCTCGCCGTAGAGGTGGGGAAACAGCTCGCCGCCGCGCGACGGTTCCCAGCGCAATCCGGTTCCCAGCTCGTCGGCGTCCACCGCGATCAGAAACAGCCCGGTCTGGCCGAAAAAGTGCTTGCGAACCGTCTCCGCCACCTGCGCGGCCGTCGAAAAGTGAATGAATCCGTCGCGCAGGTCGTCGGCGCTGCCGAGAAACGTCCCGCGCCGCTCGGCTTCACGCCAGGCTGAGGCTGGGCAGATTTTATAGATCTTCGGCACGGGCGCGGATTTCTGGTTTTGACCGGAGGACGGGTGCGATGCACCCCCGGGTTGACGGTAGCGGCGGCCCCGGCCCGGTTCAAGGGCGCCGGAGTTCTAGCCTGCCGAGCGGGCCAGCGCGCCGTCGATCATCGCGACCGCGTTGGCGATGCCGTAGACGGCGACGAAAGAGCCGAAACGCGGGCCTTTCTCCTGCCCGAGCAGCACCTGGTAGAGCATGTTGAACCATTCCAGCGACACCCCCGGGCGGCCGTCCTTGCCCTTCTTGACCTGATCGAGGAAGGGTTCGCGGCGACCGATCTCGTAGACGACGTTCTGGATATCCTCGGCGGAGGTGGTGTCGGCAAGCTGCGACAGCGCGTCGCGCAGGTCGGACAGCGCGGCGCGCTCGACCTCGGTCGGCTCGCGGAAGGTATTGGTCGGCGCGACGAAGTCGCGATAGTAGTTGATCGCATAGCCGACCATGGCGTCGAGCCGGGGATGGGTCTGCGGGGTCACGCCGGGCCGGTAGCGGCCGATGAAGCCCCACAGCGTCTCGGCGTTCTCGGCGTTCGACGACGACACCAGCGTCAGCAGCAGCTGGAACGTCACCGGCATCTCGGCCACCGGCGGATTGCCGGAATGGATATGCCAGACCGGATTGGCGAGCCGCTGCTTGGCGTCCTGGCGCGCATAGCCCTCGAGAAACTGCTGGTAGTCGTCGACATTGCGCGGAATGACGTCGAAGTGCAGCCGCTTGGCGGCCTTCGGCTCGCGATACATGAACAGCGACAGCGATTCCGGCGCCGCGTAGCGCAACCACTCGTCGATGGTCAGCCCGTTGCCCTTCGACTTGGAGATCTTCTGGCCCTTGTCGTCGAGGAACAGCTCGTAGTTGAAGCCTTCCGGGGGCAGGGCGCCGAGCGCGGCGCAGATCTTGCCCGACAGCTTCACCGAATCGATCAGGTCCTTGCCGGCCATCTCGTAGTCAACGCCGAGCGCGACCCAGCGCATCGCCCAGTCGGGCTTCCACTGCAGTTTGCACTTGCCGCCGG
>JBKQQE010000719.1:0-3895 GCA_052326245.1 Xanthobacteraceae bacterium
CAAGCTCGGCGAGCTGGAACGGGCCGTAGGACACCCGGATCAGCCGGTTCACCTCGAGGCCAAGATGGGCGAGCACGTTGCGCACCTCGCGGTTCTTGCCCTCCCGGATCGCGAACACGATCCAGACATTGGCGCCCTGGTCGTGCTCGAGCTTGGCGTCGATCGAGCCGTATTTGACGCCGTCGACCTCGACGCCGTTGCGCAGGGCATCGAGCTGGGCCTGGGTCACGGTGCCGTGGGCGCGCACGCGATAGCGGCGCAGCCAGCCGGTGTCGGGCAGTTCGAGCGCCCGCGCCAGGCCGCCGTCATTGGTGAGCAGCAGCAGGCCCTCGGTGTTGAAGTCGAGCCGGCCGATGCTGATCAGCCGCGGCAGATGCTCCGGCAGGTTGTCGAACACGGTGGGACGGCCCTCGGGATCGTCGTGGGTCGTCATCAGCCCGCGCGGCTTGTGGTAGAGGAACAGCCGCGTGCGCTCGCGTTCCGGCAACGGCTTGCCGTCGACGGTGATGACGTCGCGATCGGTGACGTCGAGCGCCGGCGAGGTCAGGACGCGGCCGTTGACCGCGACGCGGCCCTGCATGATCCATTCCTCGCCGTCGCGCCGCGAGCACAGCCCGGCCCGCGCCAGGCGCTTGGCGATGCGCTCGCCGGGCTTGGTCTTCTCGGGGACCGCGGGACGCGCGGCACGCCGATCGGTCTCCGGCTTGCGTTCGCGATAGGCGCCGCGACCGCCGAACGCCGGACGTTTCACGAAAATCCTGGCATCGTCCGGCTCGCCGCGTGGGCGCTCCTCGCCCGCCTCGCTGCGCGGGTGATCCCGCCAGGTGTCGCGGTCGGCGCGCGGCCGCGCGAAGGTCGGCCGGTCGGATCGAGGCCGATCCGACGCCTGCTCTCTGCCCGGGCGGTCGGACTTGGGACGGTCGGGCGCCGATCGATCGGAGCGCGGCCTGTCGAATTTCGGACGATCGCCAGCCTCGCGCGGTCGGCTGAACTTGCGCGGCGCGCGATCATCGGTACCGGCGCGATCCGGACGCTCACCACGCGGTTTTGAAAACCGCGGACGCTCATCGCCCTCGCGACGGGGACGATCCTCGCGCGGCGCGGCAGCGCTGCGCTGCCATGGCTTGTCCTCGCGCGGCCCGCGCGAGAACGGCTTGTCGCCATCCTTGCGGAAGGAGCCGCCGCGCGGCCGCTCGCCGTCCTTGCGGAATCCTTCGCTCTTGAATCCGGGCTTGCCGGCGAACGGCCGCTTGTCGCCGAATTTCCGGTCGGCGAACCCGCCGGCGGGGCGGGCGTCGCGGCGCTCGCCCCGCGGCGCAAAGGTCTTCTCGCCGCCGCGATCCTCGCGCGGCTTGAAGCGCGGACGGTCCTCGCCGCCCCGTTCGCCCCGCGGCGCAAAATCCTTGCGCGGCGCGCGCTTCGGCCGGTCGTCCCGGCTGCGCGGCGGACCGGCGTCGCGGTCGAAGCGGGCACGCGGACGATCACCGCCGAAGCGCTCGCCCTTGGCGGTGCCCGGCCGATCCGACCGCGGCCGGTCGGCAGCAGGCCTTGCCGCGTAGGGGCGTTTCTCGCCGAACGGCTTCTTGTCTCCGAAAGGCTTCTTGTCGCCGTAAGGCTTCTTGTCGCCATAGGGCTTCTTGGCACCAAACGACTTCCTGGCGCCGAACGGCTTGCCGCCGGCGCGCGCCGGGCGCTCGTCGCCGGTCCGTTCGCCGCCGCCGGGGCGGCCCTTGCCGGTGTGGCGTGCCGCGCCACGGGTGCCGCGCGGCGGGCCGCTGTTCTTGTCCTTGTCGCGGGGCATGAGGTTTCTCGCTGGAAATAGGAGCGCTCGCCTCGACCTGACTCAACCGCGTTGACTCAGACCGGAACGACTGGCTCTGTGACGATGATGAGAGTGCTGTAACAGAGTTGGACGCGCGAAACGAGGGATGACGGCACAATCTTTCATGGATTTGGCCCTGAAACAGGCCGAAATCGCCGAAAATGACGGCGAAGTACCGATCGGCTGCGTCATCGTCCGCGACGGCGAGGTGGTGGCCGAGGCCGGAAACCGCACCCTGACCGACCGCGACCCCTCGGCGCATGCGGAAATGGTCGCGATCCGCGCCGCCGCGCGGCGCCTGGGGACCGAGCGACTGACCGACTGCGATCTCTACGTGACGCTGGAGCCATGCACCATGTGCGCCGCCGCGATCTCGTTCGCCCGGATCCGGCGGCTGTATTACGGCGCCAGCGATCCCAAGGGCGGCGCGGTGGAGTCCGGCGTGCGGTTCTTCGCCCAGCCGACCTGCCATCACGCGCCGGAGGTCTATTCGGCGGTCGGCGACGTCAAGGCGGCGGCGATGCTGCGCGCCTTCTTCAAGGCGCGGCGGTAGTTCGGGCCTTTCCTTCGTCATGGCCGGGCTTGACCCGGCCATCCACGTCTTTCTTAGCCGCTGTGCCGTAAAGACGTGGATGCGCGGGTCAAGCCCGCGCATGACGAGTTCATCAATAGTGGCCTGAATCTGCCCGCTGCATCTTACAGTCTGGCTCTCAGGGTGACGACAACGAGAAAAGCTACAGCGCCAGCTTCATGCCCTCATGCGAGTTGACGAAGCCGAGCCGTCGATAGAAGCGCTGCGCATCACCGCGCTTCTTGTTGGTGGTGAGCTGCACCAGAATGCAGCCCTTCTCCCGCGCCAGTTCCACCGCGGCCATGATCATGCGCTCGCCGATGCGCCGGCCGCGCAGGCGGCTGTCTACCCGCACGCCCTCGATCTGGGCGCGCCAGCCGCCCTTGAGCAAGAGCCCGGGCAGACAGGTGAGTTGCAGGCAGCCGACGATGGCGCCGTCCTCCTCCCAGACATAAAGATCGTCGTGGGGATTGGCCGCGATGGCATCGAACGCCGCGAGATAGGGCGTCATGTCGCCGTTGGGGTCGTCACGCTCGTCACTGATCTGATCCTCCGCCAACAGGCGCATGATCGCGGCCACGTCGGCGCGCCTTGCCAGTCGCATTGTCATCGCTCACTCCGGGAAGAAGGCCAGCAGCGCCGTCGCGGTGGCTTCCGGATTCTCCTCGCAGAGAAAATGGCCGGCCTCGATCGGCGCCCCCGAGACATTGGTGGCCCAGCGCCGCCAGGTATCGAGCGGCGTGGCGGCGGAGGCGGCGATGCCGGAGCCGCCCCACAGCACCAGCAGCGGCGCCGAGATCATCTTGCCGGCGTCGCGATCGGCCTGGTCATGGTCGACATCGGTGGAGGCGCCGGCGCGATAATCCTCGCAGGCGGCGTGAATCCGCAGCGGGTCGCGCAGCGCGGTGAGGTAATGCGTCATCGCCCGCGGATCGAACGGATCGGCGCCGCCTTTGGTCCAGCTCCGCAGCGTATGCAGGAAGTAGTCGTCGGAGCCCGACGCGATCAGCTTTTCCGGGAGCGGCGCGGGCTGCGCCAGGAACGCCCAATGATAGACCCGCAGCGCGAAGGCGCGATCCATCTTCGCCCAGTAGTCGAGGGTGGGCAGAATATCGAGCACGGCGAGCCGCGACAGCCGGCCGGGGTGATCGAGCGCGAGGCGATAGCTGACGCGCGCGCCGCGATCATGGCCGGCGAGCGCGAAGCGGGCATGGCCGAGCTTTTCCATCACCTCGATCATGGTCTGCGCCATGGCGCGCTTGGTGTAGGGCGAATGGTTGGCCTCGCTCTGCGGCGCGTCGGACCAGCCGTAGCCGGGCAGATCGGGGATCACCAGCTGAAAGCGTGCCGCAAGCCGCGGCGCCACGTGATGTGGCACCGCGTGGCGCCGCGGCTTGCGGCATGCTTTCAGCTGGTGATCCCCGATCTGCCCGGCTACGGCTGGTCCGATGTGCCGCAGAGCGAAGCCGATCATGCGCCCTATACCAAGCGCGCCATGGCGC
>JBKQQE010000720.1:0-7454 GCA_052326245.1 Xanthobacteraceae bacterium
GCATGCTGGCCCTGATCGCGACCGATCTGGTGTCGCCGGCCGCTGAAGAGGCGCAGGCCCCGGTCGCGGCCGCCGCCGCAAACTGGACCCGGGCCAGCCGGCCGGACCGGGCGTTTTACGTCAATTAAGCGGACTTGCAGGCAAAAAAAGAGACGTACGAGACATTCCGGCACCCGGATGGCGGCCGCAGGGACATCCTGCGCTGGGCCAATGAGGGCGGCCAGCCGATCGCGGAAGTCGCCATCGAGCGCATTGGCGCCTCCCCCGCCGGTTCGGCCGGCGCTGACCTCGCGCCGCGCATGGGGGTGTCCGGCGGCGCCGAACCCGAACCCGCCGGGCTGGTGGACACCAAATTCGGCCCTGTGGCCTTGTGGCGGCTGGCGCAGGCGGCGCCGGCGTGCCTGGGCTTTACCAAGGATTTCGACGCGCCGCGGCTGCGGATTTCCGGCTGGTCCTGCGCCGAGAAGGATCGCGCCGCCCAGCAGCGGCTGATCGGCTGCGCGCTCGACCGGCTGATCCTGCAGTCGGCCGGCAACAATCCCGAGCTGGCCGCGCTGTTCGCCCGCGCCGAGCGGAGGCGCGGCGCCTGCGGCGCCGGCCAGGCCGCCGCGGGGGCCTGGGGCTCGGATCCGGCTCTGCCCAAGCGACGCGGCCGGATTTGATCGAAGGCGCTCGGTCCCGTTCCCGTCAGCATGGCTGGGCCACGCATGATTGTCGCCGACTGTGGCCCGATTCACCTTGTCGCCCCCAGGGCCGGCCGGCTAAGGTCGGCGGTACTCGGCCCGATTCACCGCGGGCCGCTATCGTTTTGTTCGGGCATGATTTTTACCCCGTCATGCGCTAGACTTGGTGGCTACAGACCGGGCGGTGCCGCGAACTGCCACCCGGAACGCCGATGAGGACCTGATGACTTTGAAATTCCCGAGCCTTGGTCTGTGCCTTGGCCTGAGCCTTGCTGTTGGCCTGACCGCCCTGACCGCGGCCGTGCTGGCGACCGACGCCGGCGCCCAATCGCCCCCGACCGTCACCAAACGGCAAGCTGCCGCAGCGGGCGGGCCGGTCAATTATTCCTACATGTCGGGGCCGCATACCCGCGTCTACGTCACCAAGCGTTCGTGGCTCGATGCCGGCACCGAGGTGCTGCCGGGCGACCGCAAGTTCACCGACTACGCCACCGGCGGTCCCAATCGCTTCGAGGACCTCGACCGGCTGAATTCCCACATGGATCGCCGCCGCTCGCCGCTGAGCACGCCCGCCGATCTCGGCGGCAGCCCGACCGGCTTCCCGCTGTACTGAGGCGGCGCCAAGCCGAATTCGATTGCGCTTCGCTTCGCTCGCTGTGATCAGCTCACGATGGGACTTTCACCCATAAGAGTGCGCCCATGCTGGGCGCACCAATGAAAACGGGAGCGGTACTCCGCTCCCGTTTCGCCGCGCGGCCGAACATCGCCGGCTACCCATCGCATCGTTTGCCGGCGCACAATGGCGCCCCACCTCAGACAACCGCGAAATAGTTCTTCGTGAAGGTCGGCGTTTCGATTTGCCAGAGCACCGGCGTGTTCTTCGTGATGAACCAGCTGTCGCCGACCTTGTAGGTCACGCTCTGCCCTGTCGCCTCGTCGGTCAGGGTCACCTGGCCCTCGACCACGGTCGCGTGCTCGTTGAACGGATAGGTCATCCTGAACTTGCCCCTGGTGCAGGAGAACCAGCCGCAGCTCACGGGCGAATCCGGCGCGCCGAATTCCATCTTGCCCGAGGCCTTGCACTCGCCCTCGAGAATCGTGGAGCCGAGGTCGGCGACGGTGCCCCAGCTTTCCAGCTGGTCCGGGCGGCTGCCTTGCTTGATCGGAAGCATGTGGTGTCCTTTCGTTGTCGTGAGCGTTGAGGGTCAGAGCCGGCCGTTGAAGTAGCCGGAGAGCTGGTGCCAGATCTTTCCCGCCGACATCCAGGTCGTGCGCATGGTTTCCTTGGCGAAGATGTTGATGTGCGGAATCGAGCTCATCAGGTCGTAGCGGGCGGAGCCTTCGCTCATGCCCTCCGCCAGCACCTTGCAGACGATGTGGCTCGGGGTGACGCCGAAGCCGGAGTAGCCCTGCACGTAGAAGACATCGGGCCGTCCGGGCAGCGAGCCGATCTGCGGGAACAGATTGGCCGAGCACGCCATCGGGCCGCCCCACGCCAGCTCGATCTTCACGTCGGCGAGGTAGGGAAAGATCCTGAGCAGGCGGTTGCGATTCCAGCCGGCGAGATCGGCCGGGATGTACTCGAACGCCGGTGTCGCCGCGCCGAACAGCAGACGGTTCTCGTTGGTCACGCGGTAGTAGTCGATCACCGGGCGGATATCGCTGTAGGCGCCGCGGATCGGGCTGATCTTCAGGATCAGTTCCTCGGGCAGCGGCTCGGTGGCGACCTGGAAGGCGTAGGTGTTGATGGTTTTCGGCCAGATCGTGGGCTCGAGCCCGTCGAGGAAGGAATCGCAGGCCCATAGCAGCTTCGCGGCGCGCACGCTGCCGGCATTGGTGCGCACCGTGATGCGCTCGCCATACTCGACCGCGATCACCGGGCTGTTTTCGAAGATGCGGCCGCCGTGGCCGACCAGGGCCTTGGCTTCGCCCAGCAGCAGATTGAGCGAATGGACGTGGCCGCCGCCGCCGTGCTTCAGGGCGGCGCAGTAGGCATCCGAGCCGATCACGCGCGCCACGTCCTTGCCGGTCACCAGTTCGATGTCGGCTTCGGGCGAGACCCGCTGGAATTCCTGCTGCCATGCCCTCAGCGTGTTCTGCTGGCGCGCGTTGAAGGCGAGATAGCCGTAGTTGTGGCGGAAGTCGGCGTCGATGCCGTAGCGCGCGATGCGCTCCTTGATGATGCCCGCGCCGAGATTGGCGATCTTGAACAGGGTCTCGAGGCCCGCAGCGCCGACGTGCTTCTTCACCGCCTCGATATCGTGACCGATGCCGGCCATCACCTGGCCGCCATTGCGCCCGGTGCCGCCATAGCCGAGATGACGCGCCTCCAGCACGACGATATTGCTGATGCCCTTCTCGGCGAGCTCGAGCGCGGTGTTGATGCCGGAGAAGCCGCCGCCGATCACCACCACGTCGGCGTCGAGATCCTGCATCAGACGGGGAAACGTGAGGTCGTATTTCCGGGTCGCCGTGTAGTAGTTGAGCGAATCCAGCTTCCTCATGTCCCGGTTCATGGCGGCTCTCCACTTCCCGCTGCGCGGCGGGCCATCCCTCCGGCCGCGGCGGCGCGGCGGACGGGTAACCTGGGGCAATGTGACGAAGTGCGGAGGAACTTTCCTGACATTCGGCGCCAATTTCTTGACATTTCGCGCCACTCGCCAGGATAGTGGCTATCCCTCGTCTCGCTCGCGACCGGAAAATGGCTTCTGACAACACGTCCGGCGATCTGGTCCGGCATCCCATCGTCCGCGTGATCGCCGGCGCACTCTCCGGCGGCAGCAGCCAGGCGCGCGCCCTGCTCCGGCGCCACGGTTTCGACCGCGTCCATCACGACGATGCCTACGCCGTGACGGCGCTGGCGCGCTACAACGCATTGTTCGAGGATGCAGCCGCACTGCTGGGCGAACCGGCGCTTGGGCTGCGGCTCGGTCGCTCGCTGTCTCCCAGCGAGCTCGGACCGCTCGGCATCTACGTGGTCAACCAGCCCGACCTGCGGCACGCGCTCGGCGCATTCACCTCGCATATTTCGGCGCTGCAGGGCGGAACCAGCGTCGAGGTGATCGAGGAGAGCGACATCGCGCAGTTCAGCTACCGCATCCAGAGCCCTGGGATCTGGCCGCGCCGGCAGGACGCCGAATTCAGCATCGCCACCACCTGCGCCATCGTCCGCGCCCTGCTTGGCGGCGACTGGCGGCCGCTGGATGTGCATTTCGAGCACGAGCGGGGCGCGGGCGCCGCAGCGCTGGAGGGGTATTTCGGCGTCGCGCCGCGGTTCGGGGAATCCAGCAATCGCCTGGTCTTCGCCCGCGGCGATCTCGATCGCGCGGCCAGCGGCGGCGGCCTGCGCGGCATTTCCTCCGCGAGCCTGCTGCCGTTCATCGAGCGGCACCTCAATGACCTGTCGCTGGACAGCGGACCGCGGGATATCGTCGCGCAGGTCTCCGCCGCGATCGAGCGACGGCTCGGGCGCATGCCGCTTTCGGTCGACAGCGTCGCCGCCGACCTCGGCCTTCCGGTGCGCAGCCTGCAGCGCGCGCTGGCCCGCCGCCAGACCAGCTTCGGCGAGCTGGTCCGGCATCGCCGCGAGGCCCGCGCCAACCTGCTGCTCGCCGCCGGCGAACTCAATCTCGCCGACATCGCCGGTGAGCTCGGCTATGCCGACGCCACCGCGTTCAGTCGCGCCTACAAGGGCTGGACCGGACATCCGCCGCGGGGACGGCGCGCGCGGTCGACGCGCGCTGGCGCGACCGGCCGGAACTGACGCAAGGCCGGCACTCCAACGCGCGTCAGCGTCCGCGCACCGCGCGCATGGCGAGCTGGGTGGTGTTGTAGGCCGCCGCGCGCGGATCGCACGCAAACCGCGTGACGCCGCGGCTGCGCAGCAGCTCTTCGACCGCCTGCGGCGTCGCCCTACCGGTCGCCACCTTCTGCTCGATCGTGAACTCATCGACCGCAAACGGCTTTCCGGCCATCCAGCAGATCGTCTTGTTGTCGCAGAACAGGTCCCCCGGCTGCGCCGCCGCGCGCGCGGCCTCGTCGCGCGCGACCGCCGCGGAGGCGGAGAATTCCGCGCGGAAGGTCGGACTGAACATCACCAGGGCCGGCTCCTGGCGCTCCGAGGCGATGAGCCGAACCAGCAGCACCAGGATCGCCAGATCGCGGGTGCGACCGACACCAAAGCGGCCGGCGAGTGGCGCCTCCGCGCATCGGCTCAGCGCGACGCCGATCCCGATCCCGAGCGCGATCATCGGATCGAACTCGGCGTTCTGCGCCACGCCGTCGCCGCTCCACTGCAGCACGCAGGCCGCGAAGCTGACGGCGATGTGAAGCGCGGTAAACCGCGCCGCGTCGTCGCGGCGCGCGCCGAGATACCAGACCAGCCAGACCAGCGCGGCCGCCGCAAGCCATTGCAGGTGACCGAGATGCGGAACGATGCGCCACAGTCCGTAGGCCCGCGGCGCCAGCAGATTGGTCACGAAGTCCGGACCGAACGCCAGTCGGCACGCGACGAGCCCGCCCACCGCGGCGACGCCGCTCAAGGCGATCGCCCGCCAGGAGGCAAGCCCGCCCCTGAACGCCAACCACGCCACGGCCGTGAGCGGGATCGCGACGATGTTGTGCTTCCAGAAGCCGGCGCAGACCATCAGCAGCAGCGGCGGCAGGCACGATCGCCCGGCGCGGTCGCGCGCGACGAACCAGACCAGCCCCGCCCCCATGATGGCCTGGCCGGCGAGCTGCGGGTCGCTGGCGCCGACATAGCTGGTAGAGACGTGCGCCATGACGGCGACGAACCACAGGCCGCCGATCGCGCCGTAGAGGCGGCTGCCGCCCAGCATCACCACCGCGAACGCGATCTCGGCGCCGAGGACGAGCAGCGCCACGATCGACAGCACCCGTCCGACCGCGATGGGATCGCCGAAGGCGCGCGCCAGCGCCCCGATGGCGTAGAACGACAGCGGCGGATAGTTGTTGACGATCAGCTGATCGGGCGACGGATAGATCGACCGGCCGTGCGCGGCGGCCACGTCGAAATACGCGCTCCAGCTCTCGGTCGGCCAGATCTCCAGCGGAAATTGCGCGCGCCAGACCGGCCACACCAGGAAATAGAGGGCCACGAGGGCGAATGCCGCCAGATAGATCGCCCGTCGCTGCGCGGCCATGCACGTGGTCTTTCCCGGCGGTTCAATGGGGCTCGATAGCCATGAACCCGCCGGCATTCAAGCACGATCGCGGCACGCTGGAACACGTTAGTCCGCACCGGTCGCGGCGCCGCGGGAAAACCCGAGGGTGGCGAGGTCCGCCGCAGCGATGCCGCCGCGGCCAACGGCCGGTCAGTGCGCCGTCATCCAGGTGCGCGCCTCGCGCTGGGCCTGGGCGATCTCGGCTTCCGACATCATCTCGGCGATCTCGCGGCGCAGCGCGATGGCATCGACCCGCCCCTTCAGCGCGGCGAGATTGAACCACTTGTGCGCGGCGATGAGGTCGACCACGCCCGAGCGTCCGCTGGAATAGATCATCCCGAGATCGAACAGTACGTCCGGGCTCTTGCTGGCTTCGACCGGCATGGCCGTGTCGGTGGCAATATTGAGCTGCAACATCTTGGCATCCCCGTTTTCATGGTTGGGCAGAGCCCCCGCTCCGCCTGATGAAGGATGCAATCGATCCGTTCCGGATCGCCGCACCCTCGCCCTTCGCCGTTGTCCGGCGCGTGGGGTGCATGTTGATCGATCAAATTTGAATAGCGCTTTAAGCGTCGCGATGAATCGAACGTGAACGCGGCGCGCGGTCGGGCCGCGGCGTCGACGAAGAGCGCAATTTTATCAATGGTTTCTGCGGCATCGCGGCAATTGGTTTACCGCGGTCCTTGGCGAACGGATAACCATCCGCAGCGTCTTGCGGCCGCGCCCGTCGTGTCGCCGCGCGGCCGACCACCACTCCGTCACGCGCGATGCGCGAAGGTGGAGCGAAACGGCCGGCTTGAAATGGGAAGGTGTGCTGGTGCCCGGTCCGCGATGGCAGCGTCAGGCAGAAACGAGGGCGTCGGTGAACACGTCAGGATCGAGATCTCACGCAGACGAAACCGCTGGTGAAATTGCGGATCTATGATTCGCAACGACTGAAGATCGTTGGCTCTTCCACCAGACCGGCTTCATCCGGAGCGAGCTCCCGATGAAGATGACGATCCGGCCGCCTGACCTGATGTCTCGCCGACACCCTCTTTCGTCATTCAGGGCTTTTGCCCGATCTTCGCGCCGCGAAGATCGGCGGGGCCCTCAAGACGGCGCCGGCAAACGCTGCCGGCAAATCATAAGGCGAATGCCTTACTTCTTCTTCTTGGCGACCTTGCGGGTCTTCTTCGCAGTCTTCTTCACTGCGGACTTCGCCTTCTTCGCCTTCTTCGCTTTCTTGGCCATGTTGCCCTCCAGATGTGAGATGGCTTAATCGCTGTGTGCACTCGGGAATCGAATGCACTTGTTTGGATTACACCAACACATGAAAAAGAACAGCGTCTCGCTTAAGGAAGTGTTGACGCCTGCGGCGCGGGCGTTGTCGCGCGCATTCGACGTCGGTGTCGCAGCGAACACGAAGCGCGGCGTCGTCGACGTGCAAGAAAACCATACGCCGTGTTGTCAACCGCAAAGAAATGCCGATTTTTCCGGCCTCTCCTACACTCGCGGCGATTGCGCGATCGACATGCGCGGCGCGGTGCCGAGTCGCGCGGCGGCGAAAATCCGCGTATCGCGGACTCTGAGTCGCGAAACTTCGCTA
>JBKQQE010000721.1:0-5788 GCA_052326245.1 Xanthobacteraceae bacterium
CCGCTCGCGCAAATCCATGCTGTACGGCTTGCCCATCCCATCCTCCCGACTCAGTCGCAAAGATGGAATCAGCGTTCCATACCCAAGGGAATCCCTCCCGACTCGCTTTTTGGGGAACTCGCTCTAGTGATGCGATTTCCAGTTTCTCAGCGCACCTAGCCTAGCCCTGATACGCGTTCCAGATCGCCTTGTCGCCCAGCGTCGCCACGAAGGCGCGGTGCGCGTCGCGATCGGCGTCGGAGATCCGCGGCGCGAGCGGCGCCGGGCGCTGGCGGCGCGGTGCATCGAGCTGCGCCTGCGCCTCCATCCGCCGCGAATCGGCGAGGATCAGGCTCGACTGCCGCGCCCCGATCAGATCGATATACACTTCCGCCAGCAGTTCGGCGTCGAGCAGCGCGCCGTGCTTGGTGCGGCGCGAGTTGTCGATGGCGTAGCGCGAGCAGAGATCGTCGAGCCGGTTGGAAACGCCCGGATGCTTGCGGCGCGCCAGCAGCAGCGTGTCGACCAGGCGGTCGCGCGGGATCGGCGGGCGTTTCAGCCGCTCGAATTCGGCGTTGATGAAGCTGATGTCGAACGAGGCGTTGTGGATCACGAGCGGCGCCTCGCCGATGAAGTCGAGAAACTCGTCGGCGACCGCGGAGAACAGCGGCTTGTCGGCGAGAAACTCCGTCGACAGACCGTGCACCGCGAAGGCCTCCTGCGGCACGTCGCGCTCGGGATTGATGTAGCGGTGAAAGGTCATCCCGGTCGGCATGCGATTGAAGATCTCGACGCAGCCGACTTCGACCAGCCGATCGCCGCGCAGCGGATCGAGCCCCGTGGTTTCGGTATCGAGAACGATTTCGCGCATCGCCTATGGGGTCCGCTTGCTCAGGAATGTGCGCGCCGAATCAGGCGCGCCGCTGCGGCATTGTAGCGAGCCGGTCGAGAATGTCGCGGATCTGGCGCCGCACCGGCTCCAATCCGTGCGAGGTGTCCACCACGAAATCCGCCCGCCGGCGCTTTTCGGCGTCCGGCAGCTGGCGCGCCAGGATTGCCTCGAGCTTTTCCGCCGTCATCAACGGCCGCGCCAGGATGCGCTGGCGCTGCAGCTCGGGCGAGGTGGTGACCACCGCGACCGCGTCGACCCGGCTCTCGCCGCCGGTCTCGTACAGCAGCGGGATGTCGAGCACGGCGACCGCGGCGCCGGACCGCTCGGCGCGGTCGAGAAAGGCCTGCTGGTGCGCCCGCAGCATCGGATGGACGATGCTTTCCAGCCGCTTCATGGCGGCGGCGTCGTGCAGCACACAGGCGGACAGCTTCTGGCGGTCGACCTTGCCATCGATCGTGGTGCCCGGAAAGGCGGCCTCGATCGCCGGCACGGCCTCGCCCTCGTAGATCCGATGCACCATGGCGTCGGCGTCATAGACCGGAACCCCCGCCTCCTCGAACAGGCTGGCGGTGGTCGACTTTCCCATTCCGATCGAGCCGGTCAGGCCGAGCAGCAGCATGTAGCGAACCCGAAAATCTAAAGAGCCAGTACGCCCTGCCGGCGCAAGAAGCCGAGCAACGCAATGAGCGGCAGGCCGAGAATTGTAAAGTGGTCACCCTCGATCCGCTCGAACAGATGGATGCCGAGCCGTTCCAGCTGGTAGGCCCCGACGCTGCGCGTCACCGCCGCGCCGGCTTCGTCGAGATAGGCTGAAATATCCGCCTCGCTCAAGGCCCGCATGGCCAGCCGCGCCACCGCCACGTCGGCAAACAGCACCTCGCCGTCGCGCACCACCGCCACCGCGGAATGCAGCGCATGGGTGGCGCCGGCGAGCGTGCGCAGCTGCGCCGCGGCGTCAGCGCGACCCGCCGGCTTGTTGAACAGCCGCTCCCCCAGCGCCAGCGTCTGGTCGGCCCCGATCACCAGCCGGCCGGGCTTGCGGTGGGCTACGTCGAGCGCCTTGGCGCGCGCCAGCAGCGCGGCGATGTCGCCCGGCGCGCTGAGGCCGGATCCGGCCTGGATGGCGCGCTCGTCGAGGTCGGCGGGAATGGCTTCGAAAGGCAGTCCGGCATTGTGCAGCAATGCCTGGCGCGAGGCGCTTTGCGACGCCAGCACCAGCGGCTGATCCGCGCGCCACAGCGTCATGGCGACAGCTGTGCGGCGCGCTGCCGGTCGGCCAGCAGCTTGAGGATCGCGGCCGCGGTTTCCTCGATCGAGCGCCGCGTCACGTCGAGCAACGCCCAGTCGTGCTTGGCGCTGAGCTTGCGCGCGTACAGCACTTCCTCGGTCACGGCCTGGCGATCGATATAGGCGTCGTCGTCGACCCGCGCGCCGAGCCCGAGCAGCCGGTTCTGCCGCACCTGGATCAGCCGCTCCGGCGCCGCGTGCAGGCTGACCACCAACGGCTTCTTCAGCGTCTCCAGCTGCCGCGGAATCGGAATGCCGAGCACGAGGGGGACGTTGGCGGCGCGCACGCCGCGGTTGGCGAGATAGATCGAGGTCGGCGTCTTCGAGGTGCGCGATACCCCGACCAGCACCACGTCGGCATCCTCAAGACCTTCGACGTGCTGGCCGTCGTCGTGCATCATGGTGTAGTTCAGCGCATCGATGCGCTTGAAATATTCGGCGTTCAGGGTGTGCTGCGCGCCGACCCGGGGCGACGTGGTGGTGCCGAGATAGGCCTGGAACAGCTGCAGCACCGGCCCGATGATCGACAGGCTCGGGATGTTGATGTCCTTGCACTTGGCCTCGAGGCGGGCGACCAGATCTTCCTCGAGCAGCGTGAACAAGACAATCCCGGGGGAATCCTCGATCTCGACCAGAACGCGATCAAGCTGCTTCTGGCTGCGTACCAGCGGATAGACGTGCTCGACCGCGGTAACGTGGGAATATTGCGCCGCCACCGCCCGCGCCACGGTGATCAGGGTCTCGCCGGTCGAATCCGAGACCATGTGAAGATGAAAATAACTGCCGCCGCTGGTCACCATCTCGCCGCATATCCTGTGAATCGCTGTGGTGAATTGGCGAGGATCGCGGTCGGAGCTCGGCGGGTCGGGGATAACACGGGTTTTGATTCACAGGGCTTGAACCGGGAGAGCCGCCCGGCGGGTAGCCAAATGATAGTGAGGTTATGTGGATTTGTCTCTTGATAATCTCGCGGCAGAAGGCGGCAAGTCGCTGGAATCATCGGCCTTCCGGTCGATCGGGATGGGCTGTTGCGAGGCTGGAAAACTGCTCCGTGATGTGGACAGCGTGGGGACATGCTGTCGATGGCATTGCGTGAGTCCAATCCACCGCTACGTAACTACAAACCTAGAATCTTAGATCTTTAGAAGAGGGAAGAGCGATCACCGTGAGATCAGTGCGTAACGGGTGAAACGGTCGGCAGGCGATTGCAAATTGATCTGGCCCGGTCAATCTTGGCGAGCTGAGGGCGGGCAGGCTGTTGCTCCCGCAAATCGCAAGACTGGCAACGGAAGATCTGAAATGTATCTATGGCTGAAGGCACTCCACGTTATTGCGGTGATCTCCTGGATGGCGGGGATGCTGTATCTGCCGCGGCTGTTCGTCTATCACTGCGAGGCGGCGGCAGGTTCCATCCAGTCGGAGACCTTCAAGGTAATGGAGCGCCGCCTGCTGCGCGGCATCATCAATCCGGCGATGATCGTCACCTGGGTGGTGGGGCTTTATCTGGCCTGGTCGGGCCACTGGTACACCGCCGGCTGGTTTCAGGTGAAATTCGTGCTGGTGCTGCTGTTGTCGGCCGCGCACGGCTTTTTCTCCGCAAGGGTGCGGGATTTCAGCCTCGGTCGCAATCACTACAGCCAGAAGTTCTATCGTATTATCAACGAGGTACCGACGGTTTTGATGATCGGGATCGTGCTTCTGGTAATCCTCAAGCCGTTCTGACCGGTCCCAGGATCCGGTCGGCGGCAGCGGTCGGGTGCGGAAACGTTCTTGCGGAATGCGCCGGCCTTTTCTATATCTCATCAATCCCACCCAACGCAGGCGGATGCGAGTGTGACCCGGTAGCTGTCTGAGCCGGAGATCGCATCAGGTTCTAGGCCTCGCGGGTTCCTTCACATTGAAGGCCTGGCTCGACCAGGACCTCAGTCCCGAAGAACCTGACAACCGAAGACCCTAGCGACCGAAGATCTGCGGATTGTCTTGCTTTCCAGTGATCCGCAAGCCGGCCCCGTTCCTGCCCCCCTCCCTCTTCGCTTTCTACAGGACCATCCCATGCGGGAAATGAAACTCCAGGACCTCAAGTCCAAGACTCCAGCCGAACTCGTGTCGTTTGCGGAGGAGCTTGGGGTCGAGAATGCCAGCACCATGCGCAAGCAGGAGCTGATGTTCGCCATTCTGAAACAGCTGGCCATCCAGGAAACCGACATCATCGGCGAGGGCGTCGTCTAGGTGCTGTCCGACGGCTTCGGCTTCCTGCGCTCGCCGGACGCTAATTACCTGCCGGGGCCGGACGACATCTATGTATCGCCGTCGCAGATCCGGCGCTTCGGGCTGCGCACCGGCGACACCATCGAGGGCCACATCCGCTCGCCGAAGGAAGGCGAACGCTATTTCGCGCTGCTCAAGGTCAATACGCTGAATTTCGAGGATCCGGAAAAGGCCAAGCACAAGGTCAATTTCGACAACCTGACGCCGCTGTTTCCGGACGAACGGTTCCGGCTCGAGCTCGAGGATCCGACGCGCAAGGACCTCTCTGCCCGCGTCATCGACATCGTGGCGCCGATCGGCAAGGGCCAGCGCGCGCTGATCGTGGCGCCGCCGCGCACCGGCAAGACCGTGCTGATGCAGAACATCGCGCATTCGATCACCGCCAATCATCCCGAGTGCTACCTGATCGTGCTGCTGATCGACGAACGGCCCGAGGAAGTCACCGACATGCAGCGCTCGGTGAAGGGCGAGGTGGTGTCGTCGACCTTCGACGAACCCGCGGTGCGCCACGTCCAGGTCGCGGAGATGGTGATCGAGAAGGCCAAGCGCCTGGTCGAGCATGGCCGCGACGTGGTGATCCTGCTGGATTCGATCACGCGGCTCGGCCGCGCCTACAACACCGTGGTGCCGTCGTCGGGCAAGGTGCTGACCGGCGGCGTCGATGCCAATGCGCTGCAGCGACCGAAGCGGTTCTTCGGCGCGGCCCGCAACATCGAGGAAGGCGGGTCGCTGACCATCATCGCCACCGCGCTGGTGGATACCGGCAGCCGGATGGACGAAGTGATCTTCGAAGAGTTCAAGGGCACCGGCAACTCGGAACTGATCCTGGACCGCAAGGTCTCCGACAAGCGCACCTTCCCGGCGATCGACATCACGCGCTCGGGCACGCGCAAGGAAGAGCTGCTCACCGATCCGCAGCTGCTCAAGAAGATGTACGTGCTGCGCCGCATCCTCAATCCGATGGGGACCATGGATGCGATCGACTTCCTGCTCGACAAGCTGCGCAACACCAAGAACAACGCCGAGTTCTTCGAGTCGATGAATACCTAAGGCGAAGTCCTTCCGTTTCGGAACGGCCTCAACGGCCGGGTTGCAACATGCAGCCCGGCCGTTTTTTATGGTGGCTGAGCCTTGCCGCGCGCTCACGCAAGAGAATATGTGGCGTGGTGGGCTAACTCGTCCTCCTCGGGCCGTTCATCCTTCGAGGCTCGCACGCGTGTTCTTGCGCCATTCGCCGCGGCCTGCTCGGGCGCGTGCTCGCACCTTGGGATGACGGAATACGAGCCGATATCAGCTCACTGTGAGTGCGCGAGATCAATCAACCCCTGCGGATCGGTCACCGGCCGCGAGCAGGTCTGGCCG
>JBKQQE010000722.1:0-2648 GCA_052326245.1 Xanthobacteraceae bacterium
GTCCACCTGCCATCGAATCCACTGCCCCAGCCGGATCTCGCCACGGCCGAGCACCACGACATTCGCCTGCAAGGCGGGATGATGGGCGGAATGATGGGGATGGGTGGCGGCGCCGCATGGGCGATCAACGGCACGTCGATGACCGGGGACGGCGAAGCCGGCATGCCGCTGCTACTGACGCTACAGCGCGGCCGGACTTGCGTGCTCGCGCTCAAGAATGAAACCGCCTGGTGGCATCCCATGCACCTGCATGGTCACAGCTTTCGGGTGCTTACCCGGAACGGCACCGCGGTTGCTGGCGCGATTTGGGGCGACACGGTCCTGATTGCGCCGCGCGAGACCGTCGAGGTCGCCTTTGTCGCCGACAACCCAGGCGACTGGATGCTGCATTGTCACATCATGGACCACCAGATGACCGGGCTCATGACGGTCCTCCGCGTGGCTTGAATCTCTATCCAAACTTGAAAGGCACGTGCCATGAACATGATCAATCGCCGGACCGCCCTGCTTCTCGCCACCTCCGCTGTCTTCCTTCCGCCGCCCGCCTTGGCAGGACCAATGCAGGTCACGCTCTACAAGAACCCGCAATGCGGTTGCTGCGAAGGATACGCCAGTTATCTCAGGAAGAACGGCTTTGCCGTCAAGATCGTGCCCACGAATGATCTCACCACGATGGGGCGCGAGGCCGGCGTGTCGGAGGAATTGGACGGCTGCCACATCACGAAGATGGATGGCTATATCGTGATCGGCCACGTGCCGATCGACGCGGTGCGCAAGCTGCTCGCCGAGCGGCCGAAGATCGTCGGCATCTCGATCCCGGGCATGCCGATGGGCCTCCCCAGCATGGAAGGACCGCGGTCCGGGCCGATCCCGATCTATGAGATCGTTCCCGGCGCCGCGCAGCTCCGTGTCTTCATGATGGCGTCGTAATGGCGGGAACCCGTCGATGGTTCCGGCGAACTGGATGCGCGGTCGCGCTGGCCTGCGCATTCGTTGCGACGGCTGTCGCGGGCACGGCGCCGTACGCCATGTCCCTCTGGACTAAACCGAAGCCGATCTCAGTGGTCCAGTTCGGCGACGGCGACGGAAGAGTGCTCAGCCTCGACGCCTTCCGCGGCAAGATCGTGCTGCTGAATGTCTGGGCGACCTGGTGCCTCCCGTGTCGGAAGGAGATGCCGACGCTCGACCGTCTGCAACGCGAGCTCGGGGGCGCGGGGTTTCAAGTCGTGCCGCTCTCGATCGACCGCATCGGCGTCGAGGCCGTGCGGCGTTTCTATGCCGAGATAGGCATTACCAACCTCGGACTCTATGTCGATTCGTTGGCCGGCGCGACGCGGGCACTCGACGTGTCCGGACTGCCCACGACGCTGCTGATCGATCGCAGCGGCCAGGAGCTCGGCCGCCTGGTCGGGCCGGCGGAATGGGATGATCCGGAGATGATTGCGCTGATCAAGCGCGTGATCGGCTCGAACGAATAATCGAAGGTGAAACAGCCATGAAGACATCGACATCCATTCTCACCCATGTGGGCCCTACAAGGATGGCTCTCGTTTTGCGCCGTCGAGGTGCTCTTATCGTGGCTGGTCTCGTGATTCTCGCGGCCGGATTGGCGATCGGCTGGCCGTGGCTTTCAGCCATCGGCGCAGCACCGATCCTCATAAGCCTGGCGCCTTGCGCCGCCATGTGCGCGCTTGGGCTGTGCATGCACCGGATGACCGGCAAGTCCTGTGCCGGTCACGGTCAAGAGCATTCCGGTACGCCGCCGAGTGACACCGCCAAATCTTCCGCGATGACGCTCTCCGATCTTTCCCGAATTGAAAGAGGAGTCTGAGATGAAGAACAAGATGGCAAGGCGGTTACTCGCTGCTTCGCTGGTCATCGCCGCCTTGATCGCGATGCCGGCGATCTACGTCCGGGCTGAAGCTGGCCTGGAGGGTCGCCAATCCTTGATGCAGGGGGCTAAGACGCACGCCGCGATGGGCGGGAGCGGCATGAGCGCGATGGTGACCGGTTGCGCCGGCATGATGAATGGCGCGATGAGTGACGGGGCCAGCCGTCCCAACGAGCTGTGGCGGTGAGCATCACGGGATGGCGCCACGCCGAGCGCCAACGGCCGACGGGATCGGAGAAGGTAATGCCGCGTCTGGTGGCCTGCTTGGTGCTGGCGCTGGAGCTTGGTGCCGCTCAGGTCGCATCGGCCCATTCGCTGAAGGAACTCGAGGACGGTCTGTTCAAGCGCGAGCCATTCGTGCAGTTCGTCGAGCAACCGGCGCCCGGCTTCACGCTGCAGGACACGACGGGCCATCGCGTCAGCCTTTTCGACTTCCGCGACAAGGTCGTGGTGCTGTGGTTCATCTACACAAACTGCCCTGACGAGTGCCCGTTGCAAAGCGAGAAGCTTGCCGGGATCCAGGCCCAGATCGATCGGACGCCGATGCGCGATCTGGTCGAATTCGTGACCGTCACCACCGACCCGGCGCGCGATACGCCCGAGGCCCTCGCGAGCTACGGCAAAGCCCATGGCCTCAATTCCTCGAACTGGGTGTTCCTGACGAGCGGCGTCGACAAGCCCACGGCGACGCGTGAACTCGCCGAGCGCTACGGTCTCAAGTTCACGCCGGAAGGAGACGGCGAGCTGATGCATGGCG
>JBKQQE010000723.1:0-2518 GCA_052326245.1 Xanthobacteraceae bacterium
GCATCCGCGCCAAGGCGGTCTCGATCTGGCTGAAGGCGGAGCCCGACGTGATCCTGCGGCGGGTCAAACGCCGGGCCGACCGGCCGCTGCTGCAGACCGCCGATCCCGCCGCCACCATCCGGCGGCTAATCGAGGCGCGCTATCCGGCGTATCAGCAGGCCGATCTCACGGTGCTGTCGCGCGACGAGCCGCACGAGAAGATCGTCGGCGAATGCGTCGAGGCGCTGCACGGGCTGCTCTGCCGCGGCAGCGCGCCGGCGGCGCAAACAGGGTACTAGCTGGAGGGATTGCAATGACCGCGCCGCTGAACCACGCCACGCCGATCACCGTCGAGGTCGCGCTGGGCCAGCGCGCCTACGACATCGTGATCGGCCGCGACGTGCTGTCGTCGCTCGGGCAGCGCATTGCGGCGCTACGCCCCGGCGCGCGCGCCGCCATCGTCACCGATCACACCGTGGCCAGGCACTGGCTCGCGCCGGCGGAGCAGGCGCTGCACGAGGCGGGGATCGCCACCTCGCGCATCGTGGTCGGCGAGGGCGAGGCGTCGAAGACCTACGGCGTATTCGGGCGCGTCTGCGAGGAGCTGATCGCGGCCAGGGTCGAGCGCGACGATCTTGTGGTTGCGCTCGGCGGCGGCGTGATCGGCGATCTCGCCGGCTTCGCGGCCTCGGTGATTCGCCGCGGCGTCGACTTCGTCCAGGTGCCGACCACGCTGTTGGCGCAGGTCGATTCCTCGGTCGGCGGCAAGACCGGCATCAACTCGCCGCAGGGCAAGAACCTGATCGGCGCGTTCCACCAGCCAGTGCTGGTGGTGGCGGATACCGCGGTGCTGGACACGCTGTCGCAGCGGCAGTTTCGCGCCGGCTATGCCGAGGTCGCCAAATACGGGCTGCTCGGCGACGCCGGCTTCTTCGCCTGGCTGGAGGCGAATTGTCAGGACATCTTCTCCGGGGGAGCGGCCCGCGAACACGCCGTCGCCACCAGCTGCCGCGCCAAGGCGGCGATCGTCGCCCGCGACGAGCGCGAGAGCGGCGAACGGGCGCTGCTCAATCTCGGACACACCTTCGGCCACGCGCTGGAGGCCGCCACCGGCTTCTCCGACCGCCTGTTCCACGGCGAGAGCGTCGCCATCGGCATGGTGCTGGCGGCGGAGCTCTCGGCCGAACTCGGCCTGCTGGCGCCGGAAGCGGCGGCGCGGATCGCGCGGCATCTGGCCGCAGTCGGCCTGACGACCCGGCCGCAGGACATCGCGGGCTTCACGCAGGAGGGCCTCGCCGATGCCGACCGGATGATGGAGCTGATGGCCCAGGACAAGAAGGTCAAGCGCGGCCGGCTGACCTTCATCGTGCTCGAGGCGATCGGGCGCGCGGCGATCCGCTCCGACATCGATCCCGCGATGGTGCGCGACTTCCTCGCGCGCAAACTCGGCGCCTGAAGCCATGTTCTGGATCGCATCCGCAGTCGTGGTGCTCTGCCTGGTGATCTCCGCCTTCTTCTCGGCGAGCGAGACGGCGCTGACCGGGTCGTCGCGCGCCAGCATGATGCGGCTGCAGAAGCAGGGCAGCCGCCAGGCCGGCATCGTCAACCAGCTGTTGGCCTCGCGCGAGCGGGTGATCGGGGCGCTGCTGCTCGGCAACGCCATCTTCAACATCGCCGCCTCGGCGCTCGCCACCGACGTCTTCACCGCCTGGTTCGGTGACGTCGGCGTGCTGTATGCCACCGGCGCCATGACCGTGCTGGTGGTGATCTTCGCCGAGGTGCTGCCGAAGACCATCGCCATCAATTCGTCGGATCGGCTCTCGCTGATGGTGGCGCGGCCGATGCAGCTGTTGGTGATGGTGCTCGGGCCGCTGCTGAGCGTGATCGAGGCGATGGTGCGGGTCCTGATGCGGCTGCTCGGCATTCCGCTCGGGGTACGTCACGCGATCCTGTCGCCGACCGAACGCCTGCGCGGCGCGGTCGAGCTGATGCACCACGAGGGTGGCGTCGAGAAGCAGGACCGCGACATGTTCGGCGGCCTGCTCGATCTGCGCGAATTGCAGGTGTCCGACGTCATGGTTCACCGCACCGAGATGGTGATGATCAATGCCGACCTGCCGTCGGAGGATCTGGTGCGCGAGGTGCTGGCGACCGAATACACCCGGATTCCGCTGTGGCGCGACAAGCCGGAAAACATCGTCGGCGTGCTTCACGCCAAGGACCTGCTGCGCGCCATCCAGGTCGCCGACGGCGATCTGTCCAAGGTCGACGTCTCGGTGATCGCGTCGCCGCCGTGGTTCGTGCCGGAAATGCGGCCGCTGTCGGAGCAGCTCAAGGCGTTTCGCCGCCGCAAGGCGCATTTCGCGCTGGTGGTCGACGAATACGGCGAAGTCGAAGGGCTGGTGACGCTGGAAGACATTCTCGAGGAAATCGTCGGCGATATTTCCGACGAGCACGACGTGGTGGTCGCGGGCGTTCGCGCCCAGCCGGACGGATCGGTGGTGGTCGACGGCTCGGTGCCGATCCGCGACCTGAACCG
>JBKQQE010000724.1:0-6079 GCA_052326245.1 Xanthobacteraceae bacterium
CTCGACAAAGGCACCGGTCCGGCCGATCCGCGCGTCGGTCAGGCTGAGCCACAGGCCGAGCCCGAGCGGATAGGCGAGGAACAGGATCAGGAACGCTGCCGTCGGCAGCATGAACCAGAAGCCGAGCCAGTTGCGGTTGGCGCGCAAGCGCTGCCAGCCTGCCGTCAACCCGGAAGGCGGTGCCTGCACCCTGGCGTCAAGAACCGTCATCGACGCAACTGCTCCGTGTTCCACATGATCCGGCCCCATGCCTTATCTTAAGTGCCTTATCTTAAGCGGACCGGCGCTCAAGGACAGCGCCCGCACCGAGGGCGCGGCCGCGCTCACGCCCTCGTGACAGCAATCCTCAGCGGTAGATCCTCTTGGCCTGGCGTTCGGCGCTGGCGATCGACCCCTTCAGGTCCTCGCGCCCGGTGCAGTAAGTGGCGAACATGTCGACGACGATGAAGTCCGCGACCGCCGCCGCCGCCTTCTCGCCCAGCGTGCCGATGCCGGCGGGCGTCAGCGTGCGCTTGGCGACGTCGCGGTACGGCGTCACCTTGGGATCCGAGGTCCAGATCGGGTTGGCGTCGTAGCCCTGCAGGAACGGCGTCAGGTAGCCCTGCGCCGCCGCGATCCACGGATTGAACTGGTCGGCTTCCTGCATGAAGGCGGCGAAGGCCTTGCAGGCCTGCGGCGACTTGGTGAACTGGAAGATGAGAATCGGAAACGCCAGATGCAGCTCGGTCGGCTTGCCGACCGGTCCGATCGGCATGTAGGCGTGGTTCATGTCGTCGGCGATCTCCTTCTTCTCCCGCTTGGCGGTGACATAGATCGAGATGCCGTTGTTGGTGCAGAACAGCTCGCCGGCCAGGAAGGCCTTGTTGTTGGAGCTGTCGTTCCACGACGCGGTGCCGGGGATGAAGGTCTCGTAGAGCTGCTTGACATATTCGAGCGCGGCCGCCGTCTCCGGCGAATTGACGATGACCTTGTCGTCCTTGTCGACCAGATAGCCGCCGTGGCTCCACAGCGCCCAGTGCAACCAGCCATTGGCGTCGCCCGAGGCGTGGCCGAGCGCCATGCCGGCCGGGGTGTTGTTCTTCTTCAGGCCGCGGCAAAGTTCGAGAAAGCCCGCGGTGTCCTTGGGGAATTCCTTGAAGCCGGCCTTTTCGCAGGCGGTGATGCGATAATTCACCAGCGAGCCGGTGGCGGCGACCGGCAGGCCGATCCACTTGGCGCCGGACTTGCCGTAGAGTTCCGCCGACGTGGTCCAGCCGCCATATTTGCCGCCGAGATAGGTTGCGACGTCGGTCATGTCGAGGCATTTCTCGGGGAACAGGTGCGGCAGCGAGTACAGGCCCCACACCATGTCCAGGCCCTGGCCGGTATTGGCGGCGACCGAGGCTTTCGGCTGCAGATCGTCGTAGGACTCGTTCGACACGCTGACCTCGACGCCGGTCGCCTTGCTGAAGGCCTGCACCATGGCCATGAAGGCGACGTCCTCGGCTTCGACGAAACGCTTCCAGCGCAGCAGGTTGATCTTGGCGCCGGCCTCCGGCTTCCAGGGCGCCGCCTGGGCCCAGGCCCTGGCGAAACCCAACCACTGGTCGGCCGAGATCGCCGCGACGCCGGTCGCGGCGGCAACACCGCCCAGCAACAGCGATCTTCGATTCGGGATGAAGTCAGGCATGCGCGGTTTCCTCCTGATGAGTGCCGGATCGTTGTGGTGTCCGGGATTTGCTGAAACGTCCTAGTGTCCCGAATCCGAAGTTCGCTTGATTTAGCAGCACCCTCCCGAGCGAACTTCGGATTCGAAAGGACACTAGAAATCTATAATTCTAGTGTGGTCTGGTTCAGAAATTCGCTTTGAGAGGTCGCCGCAATGATTAAGCGAATTTCTGAACCACCACACTAGAGCCGTTTGCCGGTGTCCTTGTCGAACAGGTGCACGGCGCTGGGCCGCGGCCTGAGCCGGATGTTCTCCCCCGGCCGCACCTCCTGGCGATCGCGAAACACCGCGATGATGTCCTTGCTCCCGAGCCGCGCCACCACCTGGGTTTCCGAGCCCGTCGGCTCGACCACCACCACCTCGGCGACCACGCCGTCGTCGGCGCGCTCGAGATGTTCGGGGCGCACGCCATAGACCACCGGCCTTCCCTCCGCGCCGGCCGGCGCCGATGCCAGCGGCAACCGGATGCCGTTCGCGGTTTCGACCGCCGGGGCGGCACCGCCGACCACCTTGCCGTCGATGAAATTCATCGCCGGCGAGCCGATGAAGCCGGCCACGAACTGGTTGACGGGCCTGTCATAGAGCTCGAGCGGCGCGCCCATCTGCTCGACGATGCCGTCGTGCATCACCACGATCTTGTCGGCCATGGTCATGGCCTCGATCTGGTCGTGGGTGACATATACCGTGGTGGTCTTGAGCCGCTGGTGCAGTTCCTTGATCTCGGTGCGCATCGCCACGCGCAGCTTGGCGTCGAGGTTGGACAGCGGCTCGTCGAACAGGAACACCTGCGGATCGCGCACGATGGCGCGGCCCATGGCGACGCGCTGCCGCTGGCCGCCCGAGAGCTGGCGCGGGTAGCGGTCGAGCAGCGGCGTCAGATCGAGGATTTCCGCCGCCTTGTTGACCCGGGATGCGATGTCGGCCTTGCGGTCCCCGCGCAGCTTCATCGAGAACCCCATATTGTCGGCGACCGTCATATGCGGATACAGCGCATAGTTCTGGAACACCATGGCGATGTCGCGCTCTTTCGGATGGACGTGGTTCACCACCCGGTCGCCGATCGAAATCGTCCCGGAGGTGATGTTCTCCAGTCCGGCCAGCATCCGCAGCAGGGTCGACTTGCCGCACCCCGACGGGCCGACCAGCACCACGAATTCGCCGTCTTCGATCGGGATCGAGACGCCGTGCAGCACCTCGAACCCTGCAAACGACTTGCGCACGTCGTGGATCTGCACTGACGCCATCATGTTCCTCCGGCGAACCCCGCGAAGCATGACGGCTGCCATCCCCGCTTGTTGCCTGTTTCTTGATTGTCGCGCCTGTTGGCGTCGGATTGTTTGTCGGGCGGTTCGATAAAAGTCTAAACTGGGCCGGCTGGCAAGCGTTGCGAAGGCAATTTCGAAATGCAAACATCCGCTTGGTCGGCGTCCAGTCGATCGGATACGACAAACATGACGGCGCGGTGAAACGCCGCCGCAGATCACGCGTGTGCATTGCGGGAGAAAGATGTGACAATAGAACAGAACGCCGCCAAACGGCGCAAGCTGCGCTCCGAGCGCTGGTTCAATGACCCCACCAATCCGGGCATGACCGCGCTTTACCTGGAGCGCTACCTGAATTTCGGGCTGACCCGCGAGGAACTGCAGTCCGGCAAACCCATCATCGGCATCGCCCAGACCGGCAACGACCTGTCGCCGTGCAACCGTCACCACCTCGAGCTCGCGCACCGGCTGCGCGAGGGCATTCGGGAAGCGGGCGGGATCGCGATGGAATTTCCGACCCATCCGATCCAGGAAACCGGCAAGCGGCCCACCGCGGCGCTCGACCGCAACCTGGCCTATCTGGGACTGGTGGAAATCCTGTTCGGCTATCCGCTCGACGGCGTGGTGCTGACCACCGGCTGCGACAAGACCACCCCGGCCTGCCTGATGGCCGCGGCCACCGTCAATCTGCCGGCCATCGTGCTGTCGGGCGGGCCGATGCTGAACGGCTGGTTCAACGGCGAGCGCAGCGGATCCGGCACCGTGGTGTGGAAATCCCGCGAGAAGCTCGCCGCCGGCGAGATCGACTACGAGCAGTTCATGCAGATCGTGGCGTCGTCGGCGCCGTCGATCGGCCATTGCAACACCATGGGCACCGCCTCGACCATGAATTCGCTGGCGGAAGCGCTTGGGATGTCGCTGCCGGGCTGCGCCGCGATTCCGGCGCCCTATCGCGAGCGCGGCCAGATCGCCTACGCCACCGGCAAGCGCATCGTCGACATGGTGTGGGAGGACCTCAAGCCTTCCGACATCCTCACCCGCAAGGCGTTCGAGAACGCGATCGTGGTCAATTCGGCGATCGGCGGCTCGACCAACGCGCCGATTCATCTCAATGCGCTCGCCCGCCATATCGGCGTCGAGCTCGCGATCGAGGACTGGCAGACGGTCGGCCACGACGTGCCGCTGCTGGTCAACATGCAGCCCGCGGGCTTCTATCTCGGCGAGGAGTATCACCGCGCCGGCGGCGTTCCCGCGGTGGTGGGTGAATTGATGCGCCACCGCCGCATCCACGAGGACGCGCTCACGGTCAATGGCCGCGGCATCGGCGACAATTGCCGCGATGCGCCGCGCCCCGACGGCGACGTGATCTGGAGCTACGACAAGCCGCTGGTGAAGGATGCCGGCTTCCTGGTGCTGCGCGGCAATCTGTTCGATTCCGCGATCATGAAGACCTGCGTGATTTCGCCGGAATTCCGCGCGCGCTACCTGTCGAACCCGGCGCATCCCAACGCCTTCGAAGGCCGCGCCATCGTTTTCGAGGGTCCGGAAGACTATCACCACCGCATCGACGACCCAGCGCTTGCGATCGACGAACACTGCATGCTGTTCATTCGCGGCACCGGCCCGATCGGCTATCCCGGCGGCGCCGAGGTCGTGAACATGCAGCCGCCGGCGGCGCTGATCAAACGCGGCATCCATGCGCTGCCCTGCATCGGCGACGGCCGGCAATCGGGCACCTCGGGATCGCCGTCGATACTCAACGCCTCGCCCGAGGCGGCGGCCGACGGCGGCCTGGCGCTGCTCGAGACCGGCGACCGGGTGCGCATCGACCTCAACACCGGCGAGGCCAATATCGTGATCAGCGACGGCGATCTGGCCGCGCGCCGCGCCGCCCTGAAGGCCAGAGGCGGCTTCGGGCACCCGGAAAACCAGACGCCGTGGCAGGAAATCTACCGCAACACGGTCGGCCAGCAGGCGACCGGCGCCTGCATGGAGCTCGCGACCCGCTACCACGACATCGCCGGCCGCTTCGGTGTCGCCCGCGACAACCACTGAAACACCTTTCGCGAAGGAGACCCCCGAATGACCGGGCGATTGCAGGGCAAGCGCGCACTCGTCACCGCCGCCGGCGCCGGAATCGGCCGCGCCGCGGCGATCATGTTCGCGCGCGAGGGCGCGAGTGTGATCGCCACCGACATCGACGCCACCGCGCTGGCCGCGCTGGCGGCCGAGGGCGTCGCGGAGACGACGCGGCTCGACGCGCGCGACAGCTCGGCTGTCAACGCGCTGGCCGGCCGCCTCGGCAAGATCGACGTGCTGCTCAACGCCGCCGGCTTCGTGCACAATGGCACGGTGCTCGACTGTTCCGAGGACGACTGGGATTTCTCCTTCGACCTCAACGTCAAGTCCATGCACCGCACCATCAGGGCGTTCCTGCCGGCGATGCTGGAGGGCGGCGGCGGCAGCATCATCAACATCGCCTCCGCCGCGGGCGTGTTCAAGGCGGCGCCCAACCGCTACGTCTACAGCGCCACCAAGGCCGCGGTGGCGGCGCTGACGCGCTCGGTCGCGATCGATTTCATCGGCAAGGCGATCCGCTGCAACTGCATCTGTCCCGGCACCATCGAGACCCCCTCGATGCTCGGCCGCGCCGCCGCCGCCGGCCCCGGCGGGCGGGAGATGTTCGTCAGCCGCCAGCCGATGGGACGGCTCGGCACGGCGGAGGAAGTGGCGCAGCTCGCGCTTTACCTGGCCAGCGACGAGAGCAGCTTCACCACCGGCGTCGCCCACATCATCGACGGCGGCTGGACGCTGTAGGCAACCACTCACCTAGTGTCCCGAATCCGAAGTTCGCAAGATTTCGCGGCAAACTCTTGAGCGAACTTCGGATTCGAAAGGACACTAGAAATCTTAAGAAATTCGCTTTAAGAGGCCGCTGCGAGAATGAAGCGAATTTCTGAACCACCACACTAGGAACCGATCGCATGAACCAGATCGATCTGACCGGCCGGCGCGCGGTGGTCACCGGCGGCGCGCAGGGGTTCGGGCGCGCCATCGCCCAACGTTTCGTCGCCTCCGGCGCCCGCGTCGCGATCTGGGATCGCGACGC
>JBKQQE010000725.1:0-4361 GCA_052326245.1 Xanthobacteraceae bacterium
TGCGGCCGTATAGCGAGAGACGTCGTCGAAATAAACAGTGGGAACATCAGCAAAGCCGGCGGCAAATTCCAGATCGATATAGTCGTGACAGAGAAGTTTGACCCGGTGCCCGAATTCGCCTTGCAGACACGCAATCAGACGCCGCAGGTCTTCGGCAATGCGCCATTTCAGCACGGGTGGGACGCTCATCCGCGACGGATGTCTCACCGAGATGAGCACAGGTCCATCTTCGGCCGGTGGCGTCGGGCTCTCAGGCAGAAACAGCGTCGGGCAACCACCGATGGCTGCATCCACGCCGATCTCCCGAAGCAGGCCTTGCGAAGCGCGGTCGCGTACGGCTCCCACAGCGGCGACGGAGAACAAGTGCCGGATGACCGAGGCACCAAGAGAATCGGTTCTCCATTCGTATTGTCCGTCCCGCCCGGCGATGCGGCCATGTGACAAGCCGATCATGACAAGAGGGCGAGCCAGCGCATCAAGTGCGCCGGCTTCGTAGGTGAGCTGGCCGTTTTCGAAAAGGTTTCCGCCGCCAATCACGACGCCGTCGGCGAAGCGGTTCATATCGTACACTTGCTGCGCGACCAGGCCCCCGAATTGTGCCGACTTCAGTGCAGGAACGTCGATGATGTTCGTTTCGCTTCCGAATACCTGATAGATCAGGCTCGACGTCGCATACGCGATGATATCGTTGCCAATATTGCGTGTCCCGGGACGGACGAGGAAGATATTCATCTTAGCGATCCACGCTGTTGCCGGCGGTCCGGAAACCCCTCACGGCAGAAAAGCTGATCGGAACGGACATTGCAAGCGTAGGCGGCCGGGCTGATCGCCGCGATCCCGGGAATAGCTCACGATCGCAGGTCAATACGCGAGATGAACAGGCCGAGACTGCGGCTATCAGTGGAGCCATTTGCCGCGCCAGCCGGGCTCGCGGGCTGAGCAATCCGAAATTCGATCCTGAGTACGGGCAAGGCGGCCAGCACGGCGGCTGGAATGGGTACCTCAATCGGGTGAAGGGTCGAACGAGATGCCCGATACGAACAGGCCGAGCTTGCGGCTATCGGACGATATGCGGGTGGCAGCAGGGCTCGCCGGTTGATCGATTCGGAACTGGATCCTGAGCACCGGCGAGGCTGCAAGCACCGCAGCTGGAATGTGCGCCACCCGCGTGACCGGGCGGTTGTCCTGCTCGACGTCGTAGGACCAGCGGTCCACGACGGTGCCGTTGGCCCCCACCTCGATTGCAAGCTTCGGATGCCGCGCAGGCACCAGAAACGGTCGTCCGGTGACCGCGAGCTTCATGTTGCCCTGCCAGTTGCCCAGCGGGACGGCGAGGCCCGCACGCGTCCCGTCGGTCCATGTGCCGGGCGGCTCAGGTTCGGACCAGCTACCGGTCTGATAGGCGATACCATTGCCCCCGCTGCGCATGTCGAGCGTTGTTCCCGCAATGACGGCCGGGCCCAACACGGTCGGCGAATCTCGATCCGACTGCAACAGCAGCTCACGCTCGCTTACCGAGCGCCATTCACGCGTGGCGACGTTATAGTCACACAGTCCTTCCGTGATCCCGTGATCTTCCGCCCAATCCCAGGCATTGGACTGATAAGAGTGTTTGTTGATTTCGAACAGCGTCCATCCCGTGGGAATCCACCCTGAGTACCCATTCAGCGTCGGAACGCCGGCCCGTTGAGCAATCAGCATCGCGTCGACCTGCTGTTCAATCTTTGGCTTCGATGCGTCCGTGGCCAGTAGGAAGGACCGGCATCCAGTCGGTGGGCGGGAGATCGATTCGAGAAAAGCGATTTGCCGGGCTCGGGAGAGATTGTGATTTGTCTTCACGTTTACCTGCTCGGCCACGCACAGCAATACCAGGGCCCAGATGGCGAATTTGCGCCCGGGCAACGCCGGGCTGTCGAGTAGGCGCGCGAGACAGATCGCGACGACCGCCGTGACGACAACACTTGCTATGATTAGAAAGCGTCCGCCGGTTCGAATGGCGCTGGCGCCCGGGATCAGATGCCATTCGAGCCAGAATAGCGAGAAACCATCCACCCTTACGGTGGTCGTCCACAACACGGCCAACGTAACGAAAGAGCCGAGAATCAGGGTGCGCAACCCGCGATCTTGCGGCGCGGCCAGCAGCCGGCCTCGCCAGACGTGGAAGATGCAGACCAAGTAGGTGGTCAAGACAATCGGGGTCACCGCGAGTGCGACCTCTCCCATGACGAGGTGGTCTCTCGCAATCAGGGCATTCAGGGTGGAGCCCCAGACCAGGTTGAAGTGACTGACGTTGACGATGTCGGAGAGATACGGGGCGTAGAAGAGATATTCAGAGAATGGCCGGCCCGGGTGCTCGGCAAGAATTGGCGCGTACATCCGCACGAACGGGATGATGCCGACGGCGAAACCGACCAGGAAGACGACCCCGGTCCGCCAGTACGCGCGAAGCGGCGCGAGGTAACCTTGAAGACGAACCCCATTGCTGATCATCAGGTTTGCGGCGAGCGTCAAAGCCAGGATCAACGTAAAAAAACAGGCGACGTAATATCCTGTCGAAAACAGCAGCGCGAGGATGCATCCGCCTAGAAAGCCTGGAACGGCGATCCGGCTCAGGCGTTCGCCGTTGCGCCGGGCTGCTTCAAATACTAGGATCGCCACGATGGGGGTGACGTTGACCTCCAGCAATTGTGGGTGGCCGATTTTGTAGAACAGGGCGTTGGAAAACGAGAACAGCACGGCCGAGATTGCGGCCAGCGGCTGGCGCGCCCCGCCGTAGCGCACGACGAGAACGTTGAACGAAATGAACCCGACCAATGAGAGCGCGATGCAGACGGCCTCGAAGCTCCAGAAAGGGTCTGTGCCCAGCATTCTCAGCGGCACGTAGACCAGGGAATCAAGTAGATAGCCGTCGGAATAGCCGAGCGTGTCCTTGACCGGATAGAACATCGGCGGAGAGGCGAATTCGGCGGCGCCCCGCAAAAACCGATAAAAATTCTCTCTCACGAAGATGTCCAGGCGAGCGTCGCCGGAATCTCCTGCAATCGAGTCAAAACGCGACAGCAGAAAATCCCTGAAAAACACCGCTGCCGCGGCGATCCAGATGGCAGCAGGCCATGACACGGCGCCGACTGCGCGCAGGCGGGTTTTGATGGTCATCAGCAGAAAATGCCTGCTGAACCGCAAAAACGCCATGCGATGCAGGAGCGGTCTCTCGGCGGGTGCATCTTGAAGCAGGCCCTCTTGTCAATTAGGGTGGAATTGTTCAGAACGGTTCTTAACAGAGCGGTAGCGCAATTGCCTACGTGGTATTGAAAAGAGCGAGTTTGCGAAGGCTCGCCGGGCCGCGATGGGCTGTGGCGATCGTGTAGATTGCGATCATTTCGTCGGTTTTGGCCGTCGTCAACGACGACGAAGCGGGTGTCTGTCTTAAAGGCCTGCATTTGTCGTTCGGCGGCGCTGGTGCCTGTTGCCTCTCACGCCCGGCGATATTTTTGGCAATCGGCTCATCTTGTATCGCGCAACGGTGGTTTGGTGCTGACATGATTCCACATGTCGCAGGATCGGGGACCTCAATGTTGGTCGAAGCCGCAGCTCACCAAAGCAGGTGCCTTGGGGCCTGCGTTGGCGAGCGCAGTCAGTTTACGGCCTGCGGTTGATGTTGCGGGACGCGGGAGGGTGTTGATGGGTCGGAATCCCCTGTCTGTTCTGTGTGATCTCCGCCCTGCCTTCGACGGGTTCTATGGCATCGCGCAGGAGACGCGCGCGATGTTTGCGTTGCTGCTCGACTGGGAAGGTGTCGAAGCAACGGGGCTGATCAATCATCCCAGCTTGGTGCTGGCGCGGGCACTCGATCGGGGCGGCTCACGCAGTCAAACTCTGACGCCCGCGCAGCGCTTCGATTTACTGTCCCGCTTCGTGGTATCCGCGATTCCGCGAAGTGGCCTGTGGGGCATAGTGCGAGACGGCGCAGCTACTGTTGCGGGCATGATCTGGCTGCAGCTGCTCGTCAAACTCGGTGTCCAACTTCCGCTCGATGGGTTCGACGGCACGGAGTTCGGCGATTTTCTATGGCAAGCGCTGTTCTCGAGCTCGTGGTCGCCGGCTGATTTCGAGCGCTGCCGCCAGGCTCGCTACGCGACGCTGTGGGCGCCGTGGTCGGCCATGCACGGAACGGCGCTGATCCGCTGGCCGCGACCCTATGCCAGGGTTGATACTTCCGGGTACGATGTTCTAGCAGTCCGCTGAAAAAGCCCTCGTCAGGGCCGGCGGTTGATGATTCAATATATATCATGAAATGAATCGTCGGAGGCTCGCATGCGGGGCGCTTTTGCGGATCAGGGCGGATTATTTTCGTACATCTC
>JBKQQE010000726.1:0-2529 GCA_052326245.1 Xanthobacteraceae bacterium
GTCTATGAGGGACGTTTGCCGCCACCGAAGGGTGCTCCGGTCGAGGACTACGAGGATCGCGAACAGACGCTGTTTCGCTCGACGACTTTCGGCGACGATGTCGATCGTCCGCTGAAGAAGTCCGACGGGTCGTATACCTATTTTGCCTCCGACATCGCCTATCATCGCAGCAAGCTCGAACGCGGCTTCCGCACCTTGATCGACGTCTGGGGCGCCGACCACGGCGGCTACGTCAAGCGGGTGCAGGCGGCGATCGCGGCGGTCACGGCGGGAAAGGGCGCGCTCGACGTCAAGATCGTGCAGCTGGTCCGCCTGCTGCGCGACGGCGAGCCGGTCAAGATGTCGAAGCGTTCGGGCGATTTCGTCACGCTGCGGGAAGTCGTCGATGAGGTCGGCGCCGATGCCGTCCGGTTCATGATGCTGTTCCGCAAGAACGATGCGCTGCTGGACTTCGATCTCGCGCGGGTGATCGAGCAGTCCAAGGACAATGCGGTTTTCTACGTCCAGTACGGCCACGCCCGCGGCCATTCGATCTTCCGCAACGCGCGCGAGTCCGTTCCCGATCTGCCCGAGGACGCCGCCGCCCGTGCCGGGCTGCTGCGCGACGCCAATCTGAGCCGGCTCGACGACGCCGCCGAGCTCGGCCTGATGCGGCAACTGGCGCTCTATCCGCGAATCGTCGAAGCCGCGGCGCTGGCGCATGAGCCGCACCGAATCGCATTTTACCTGTATGATCTGGCCAGCGAATTTCATGCGCTTTGGACCAAGGGTCGCGATCTGCCTCATTTACGCTTCATTATCCCGAATGATGCAGAAATCACATTCGCACGACTGGCCTTGGTTCAAGGCGTCGTCTCGGTTCTGGCATCTGGGCTTGCCGTGCTCGGCGTCCATGCCCCGGTCGAGATGCGATAAGCGAGGGGATACGCCGCTCACCATGGGGTTGTGATGGCGGTCGGCGGTAGCCGGGTTTGGCCGAGAACGGCGGCCGACGGTTTCCCGAAGGGGACGCAACATCACGATGGCAGACCGATACGCAGATCGTTATCAGGGCACACCGCTGCATGCGGACGACGAAGGCCACGGGCATTCGCCGCAACCGCAGGGCGACAGCGACCCTTTGGCGGAGCTGGCGCGGCTGATCGGGCAGACTGATCCGTTTGCCGGAATCGCGAAGGGCCGGGGCCCGTCGGCGCGCCCGGTGGCTGGCGAACCGGCGGTCGAGGATGCTCCGGCATTGCCGTCCTGGATGCAGCGCGTGAACCATCGTGCGCCCGTGTCACCGCCATACCAGCCGCCCCATGAGGCTTCCTACGAGGAAGCCTCCTATGAGGAGGCGCCCGCCGAGCCGCAGGCCCAGCAATATGCCGACGAATTCCCTGCCGCGCCCGAATTCGCGCGGGCGGGCAGATACGCAGCCCCGGAGCAGGGTGGCCAGTACGACCCCAATCTCGATCCGTCGCGCTACGACGAGGCGCTGTATGGCGCTCCCGACGACGCCTACGCGCCGCCCTATGGAACGCAGGACGGCGCGGGATATCCGGCCGATCCCTATGGCGATCCGCGCGGCTATGACGGGCACGGCAATGACCAGGCTGCGCGGCCGCGGCGTGGCGGCATGGCGATGGTGGCGGGTCTGGTCGCACTGGCGTTTGTCGGGACCGCCGGCGCCTATGCCTATCGCAACCTGGTCGGTGGCGCGCGAAACGGCGAGGCTCCGATCATCAAGGCCGATGCCGGTCCCAACAAGATTGTGCCCCCCACCCAGACCGGGGACGCGGCCGGTAAACAGATCCAGGATCGGATGTCGCCGGGGCAGGGCTCGGAGCGCATTGTTTCCCGCGAGGAGCAGCCGGTCGACGTCGTAGCTCCGAATGCGCCGCGGTCAGGTCCGCGCATTGTGTTCCCGCCGCTGACGACGAACCCCACCTCTGCGACTGCGCCCGCCACCGCCATGCCGCCGCCACGGCCGGCTGCGACTGGTACCGTGGTCGGCGACGAGCCGCACAAAGTGCGCACGGTTGCCATCCGACCCGATCAACCGGACGGGATAGCGCCCGCCGTACCGCCCCAGGGCAGGCCGGCCACTGCACCGCGGGCTGCCCCGAGTGCACCAACTCCGGCGCCGGTGGCGAACGCGCCGATGTCGCTGTCGCCGCAGGCGGCCCCGCCGACCCGGGTGGCGACCACGAGCCCGGCTCCGGCGCCGGTCAGCAGCGCGTCCGGCGGCTATCTGGTGCAGATTGCATCGCAGCGGAGCGAAGCCGATGCCCAGGCTTCCTATCGCGCGTTGCAGGGCAAGTATCCGAGCGTCCTCGGGTCGCATACGCCGCTGATCAAGCGGGCCGATCTGGGGGACAAGGGGGTCTATTATCGCGCCATGGTTGGCCCCTTTGGCAGCCCCGACGAGGCGTCGCAGTTCTGCGGCAGCCTGAAAAGTGCCGGCGGTCAGTGCGTCGTCCAAAGGAATTAACGGCCGCTTCCTTGACCCCCGGCGCTGCTGCGGGCTATTCGCGCTAGTGCGGTGGG
>JBKQQE010000727.1:0-3483 GCA_052326245.1 Xanthobacteraceae bacterium
GGGCACCCGCTACGTCGCCGCCTTCAACACCACCTCGCAGCAATGGGCCGTGATCGGGGCGCTCGCCCGTCCGCTCGTGATCGAGCGTGGAATGACGGTCAAGAGCCTGATCGAATTTCTCGGTGTCAGCCGGCAAAACCTTGCGATCCTGCTCAACCGGCTGGACGATCGCCGCTGGACCGAGCGCGTCAAGGATCGGGAGGACGGGCGCAGCCGGCGCATCCGGCTGACCGCGACCGGCAGGTCGGTATGGGCCGCCATGCAGACGCCGATCGAAGCGTTCTACGGCGCGTCGCTGGCGGACTTCAGCCCGGATGAACGTCTCACCCTCTACAAGCTGCTCGATCGTCTCAAGGTCGGTCTCGCCAAAGCCTGACGGCTGCCGGCTTGTCACCAAGCCTGCAGCCATCGATCGTTGCCGGCCGCAGCCCCGAAGGTGCAGCCCCGAAGGTGCACGGCCGCTCAGCGGCCGAATTTGCGGAACTCGGGCTTGCGCTTTTCCCGGAACGCCCGGCCGCCCTCCTTCGATTCCTCGGTGTCGTAATACAGGGTGAGCGCCTGCATTCCCATGCTCGAGATGCCGCGGATGGATTCGGTGTCGGCGACGAACGAGCGCTTCGCGAGCGCAATCGCGGTCGGGCTCTTCTCGAGCAGTTCCTCGCACCAGCGGTCGACCTCGGCGTCGAGCTCGGCATGCGGGACCGCGACGTTGGCAAGCCCCATCTCGACCGCCTGTTGCGCGGTGTATCGCCGGCACAGGTACCAGATCTCGCGGGCCTTCTTCTCGCCGACGACGCGCGCCAGATAGGCGGTGCCGAAACCCGGATCCACGGATCCCACCTTCGGGCCGACCTGGCCGAACTGGGCCTTGTCGGAGGCGATGGTCAGGTCGCAGATCGTCGCCAGCACGTTGCCGCCGCCGATCGCGAACCCGTTGACCCTGGCGATCACCGGCTTTGGCACATCGCGGATCAGGCTCTGCAGCTCCTCGATCGGAAGGCCGATCGTGCCACGTCCGTCATACTGGCCTTCATGCGCGCTCTGATCGCCCCCGGTGCAGAACGCCTTGTCGCCGGCGCCGGTCAGGACGATGACGCCGATCGACCGATCCCAGCCCGCGCGCTGGAACGCGTGGATCAATTCCTCGACGGTCTGTCCGCGGAAAGCATTGTAGCTCGCGGGCCGGTTGATCGTGATCCGGGCGACCCCCTTGGGCCGCTCTTCGTAGAGAACGTCCTGATAGTCCGTCATGATCAGCTCCTGTTAGATCTGCGAATTGTCAATCAGCGTCCGAGACCCTGTCAAAGCCGTTCCTTCACGATCTCGCGCAGCTTGAATTTCTGTATCGTGCCGGACGGCGTGGCGGGCATTTCATCCAGCACCAGCAGCCGCTCCGGGATGTACTGCAGCGCCACTTTCTGCGACTTCAGGAACTCGACCATCGCGTCGAAATCGATCGATTGTCCCGGCTTGGTCACAACGACGGCGCAGGCGCGCTCACCGAGGCGCTCGTCGGGAACGGCGACGATGGCGATCTGGGCGACAGCCGGATGCTTGTAGAGCAGCGCCTCGATCTCGACGACCGGGATATTTTCGCCGCCGCGGATGATGACATCCTTGGAACGGCCGTTGATCCTGACATAGCCGCGATCGTCGATCTCGGCGAGGTCTCCGGTATCGAACCAGCCCTCCGCGTCCGTGCCGTTGAGCTGGGGCCGATGCAGATAGCCGCCGAAGTTCGAACAGGCGCGGACCAGAAGCTTTCCGCTGTTGCCGTTGCCGAGCGGCTTGCCGTCGAGGTCGACGACCCGAATCTCGACGCCGGGCAGCGGACAGCCGGAGGTGTTGAAGGCGCGCTCGTCGTCATCGTCGAGCCTGATCAGCGTGACCGCGCCGTTCTCCGTCATGCCCCAGGCCGACACGATCTTGGTGCCGAGGATCTTGCGCGCCTGTTCGACCAGCGGGCCCGGAATCGGCGCGCCGGCGCACAGGAAAGTTCGCAGCGTCGGCACCGCCAGGCCGGTGTCGCCAACCGCTTTCGCGAGATCGGTGAGAAACGGCGTCGATGCCATGGTAAATGTCGCGCCCTCGCTTCGGATCAGTTCGACGGCCTTTTGCGGATGCCAGATGTCCTGCAGCACGGCGCTGGCGCCGAGCATGATCGGCATCATCAGGCCGTACATGAAGCCGGTCTGGTGCGCCATCGGCGAGGCCATCAGGATGACGTCGGCGGCGTCGAGCCGCAGCCGCTCGGCATAGGCCGTGATGTTGGCCATCAGCGTGTTTGACGAGTGCATCACGCCCTTCGGCTCTCCGGTCGTGCCGGAGGTGTAGATGAGCTGGGTCACGTCGTCGGGGCCGGGCCGGGTCGCCGTCAGGATCGCGCCGGCATCGGACGCGTCCTCCCATGCGCGCTCTGCGAGCAGCCGGTCGAAACTGTTGTCGCCCGCGCCGCCGACCACGACGAGATGGCCAAGGTCGGGCAATGCCGGCCGCAGCGCTTCGACCATCTGCTCGTAGTCGTGCCCGCGGAACACTTTCGGCACGATCACGACCTTGCTTTGGCCGTGCCGGAGCATGAACGACAGTTCGCGCTCCCGGAAGATCGGCATCAGTGGATTGAACACCGCGCCGATCCGCGCGCAGGCAAGGTAGGTCAGCGTGAACTCCCACCAGTTGGGCAACTGGGCGGAGACGACATCGTTGCGCGTGACGCCGAGCTTCGACAGACCGACAGCGACCCGGTCCGCCATCCGCGCCAGTTCGCGATAGGTCAGCCGCCGGGTCTCGTTGCGCTCGGCCGATACCGCGGTCAGGCCCACCTTGTCCGGATACCGCTTCAGGCAAAGGTCGAGGTCGTCGTTGATGGTCCGGTCCCGCCAAAGTCCCGCCGCGATCATGGCGGCACGGCGCGGCGCAAGAAGGATCGCGTCGAACAGCATGAGCATCTCCCCTCAGTCAGCCGTTCAGGCCTTTTTGTGCTTCAGTTTTTCCCTCGCGATGATCATCTTCATGATCTGCGCGGTTCCGTCGCCGATCTCGAGGCCCATGACGTCGCGCAGGCGCTGTTGGTGCGGCAGATCGAGCGACCAGCCGTAGTGCCCGTGGGTCAGCAGGCATTGATGGATGACGTCGACCGCCGTCTTCGGCGCCAGCCATTTGCACATCGCCGCTTCCGCCGTGTGCGGCCTGCCGGCGTCCTTCAGCGCCAGCGTGTGGTAGCAGAGCTGGCGGGCCGCGGCGATCAACGTTTCGCCTTCCGAAAGCGGGAAAGTGACGCCCTGGTTCACCGCAAGCGGCGCACCGAAAGCCTGGCGTTCCTGGATATAGGCCCAGCTTTCGTCGAGCGACGCCTGCGCCGCACCCAGCACCTGCAATCCGATCAGCGCGCGACTGAAGTCGAAACCCTGCATCACCTGGACGAAACCCGCGCCTTCATCGGCCAGCCGGTTCGTCGCCGGAATAACGACGTCATCGAAGAAG
>JBKQQE010000728.1:0-3850 GCA_052326245.1 Xanthobacteraceae bacterium
CCCATCTGCGGCCGCCCTCGCCGCGCCGGAAGATATCGCGGAACATCTGCTTGGTCGCCGAGCGGTTGAGGAAATGCTCCTGGTCCGGCGCGCGCTCATAGGCATAGCCGGGCGACATCGATACGCCGACGCCGAGCTCGGTGGTGAAATCGAGGAACTTGGCGATCTCCTCGGCGGGATGGCCGTCGAAGATCGTCGCATTGACGTTGACGGTGAAGCCGCGGGCCTTCGCCGCCTTGATCGCCGAAACGGCGCGGTCGAACACGCCCTCCTGCGACACCGCCTTGTCGTGGTGTTCCTTCAGTCCGTCGAGATGGATCGAGAAGAACAAATACGGCGAGGGTTCGAACAGGTCGAGCTTCTTTTCCAGCAGCAGCGCGTTGGTGCACAGCGAGACGAATTTCTTGCGCGCCACCAGGCCGCGCACGATCTCGCCGATCTCCTTGTGGATCAGCGGCTCACCGCCCGGAATCGCGACCATCGGCGCGCCGCATTCCTCGGCGGCGTCCCAGCACTCCTGCGCCGTCATCCGCCGGTTCAGGATGGCGTCGGGATAGTCGATCTTGCCGCAGCCGACACAGGCCAGGTTGCAGCGGAACAACGGCTCGAGCATCAGCACCAGGGGGTAGCGTTTGCGCCCCATCAGCTTCTGCTTCACCAGGTAGGAGCCGATCTTGATTTCTTTGAAAAACGGAATGGCCATGATCAACGACTGACTTTCTCGGATCGTTTCAAGGAACGGGGCTCAGACGAGTCAATTCGACTGGCAGGCGAAATTCGATATTCTCTTCGCGACCCGGGAGCAGCGACACGGTGACGGGTCCGATGCGGCGCAGGGCCTCGATGACGTCGTCGACAAGCACCTCGGGGGCCGACGCGCCGGCCGTAATACCAACGGTTCGGGCATCCTTCAACCACTCCGGGTTGACCTCGCTGCCGTCGGCGACCAGATAGCTCGCGACCCCCACCTCGGTACCGATCTCGCGGAGCCGGTTCGAGTTGGAGCTGTTGGTGGCCCCCACCACCAGAATAACGTCCACGACCTTGCTGAGATCCCGCACCGCCGATTGGCGGTTTTGCGTCGCGTAGCAGATATCGCGGGTGTCCGGCCCCTGGATGTCCGGGAACCGGGCCTCGAGCGCCGCAATGATGTCCCGGGTGTCGTCGACGCTGAGCGTGGTCTGGGTAATGTAGGCCAGCGGGGAGTCCTGCGGCAGTTTCAGGGCCGCGACCTCCTCGACGTTCTGCACCAGGATCACCGGCCCGTCGATCTGGCCCATGGTTCCCACCACCTCGGGGTGGCCCTCGTGGCCGATCAGGATGAGCGAGCGTCCCTTGGAGACGTAGCGCTTGCCCTGGTTGTGCACCTTGGTGACCAGCGGGCAGGTGGCGTTGAGAACCGGCAGGCCGCGCGCCGCCGCTTCCTCCTCGACCCGTCGCGCCACGCCGTGGGCGCTGAACACCGTCACCGCGTTGGCCGGGACCTCATGCAGATCCTCGACGAAAACCGCGCCTTTGGCCTTCAGGCTCTCGACCACGTATTTGTTGTGCACGATCTCATGGCGGACGTAGACCGGCGGGCCGTACTTCTCGAGCGCGCGCTCGACGATCTCGATCGCGCGCACCACCCCGGCGCAAAAACCGCGGGGCTGGGCGAGGACGACTCTGAGGGTGCGGCGATCAAGCAAGCTGCACCATGGACTTGTCGGCGTCGCGGCCCAGTGCCTCGAACACCTTCAGCACGATGCCCTTCGCGTCGAGTCCGGCCTTGGCGTACATCGCCGCCGGCGTATCGTGGTCGATGAAAGTATCCGGTAGCACCATGCAGCGAACCTTCAATCCCTTGTCCACGGCGCCGTGGTCCGTGAGCGTCTGCAGCACCGCCGCGGCGAAGCCCCCGATCGAGCCTTCCTCGACCGTGACCAGAACTTCGTGCTCGCGCGCCAGCCGCAGCACCAGGTCGGTGTCGAGCGGCTTGGCGAAACGAGCGTCGGCGACGGTCGTGGTCAGGCCATGCGACTTCAGCACCTCGGCGGCCTTCAGGCACTCAGCAAGCCGCGTGCCAAGCGAAAGCAGGGCAACCGATGATCCTTCGCGGAGAATGCGTCCCTTGCCGATCTCGAGCGGCACCCCGATCGCCGGAAGATCGACGCCGATGCCGTCGCCGCGCGGGAAGCGGAAGGCGGAGGGGCGATCCTCGATCGCCCGCGCGGTGGCCACCATGTGCACGAGCTCGGCCTCATCGCCGGCCGCCATGATGACGAAATTGGGCAGGCAGCCGAGATAGGCGAGGTCGAACGAGCCGGCGTGGGTTGGGCCGTCGGCGCCGACCAGGCCGGCGCGGTCGATGGCGAAACGCACCGGCAGGCTCTGAATGGCGACATCGTGCACGACCTGGTCGTAGGCGCGTTGCAGGAACGTCGAGTAGATCGCGACGAACGGCTTGATGCCCTCGGTGGCCAGACCCGCGGCGAAAGTCACCCCGTGCTGTTCGGCGATGCCGACATCGAAGGTGCGCTTCGGAAACGACTTGCCGAAAATGTCGACGCCGGTTCCCGACGGCATCGCCGCCGTGATGGCGACGATGCGATCGTCCTTCTCGGCTTCCTTGACCAGGCTTTCGCCGAACACCCGGGTGTAGGACGGCGCGTTGGCCTGCGCCTTGGCCTGCTTGCCGGTGGCTACGTCGAACTTGACGACGCCATGATATTTGTCCGCCGAGGCTTCCGCCGGGGCGTAACCCTTGCCCTTCTGCGTCACCACGTGAACCAGGATCGGACCTTGCTTGGAATCACGGACGTTCTTCAGCACCGGCAGCAGGTGGTCGAAGTTGTGGCCGTCGATCGGCCCGACGTAATAGAAGCCGAGTTCCTCGAACAGCGTGCCGCCGGTGACCATGCCGCGGGCATATTCCTCGGCGCGCGCGGCGCCGGTCTTGACGAATTTCGGCAGATGGTTGGCGACCTGCTTGCCCATCTCGCGCAGCGAGCGGTAGGTCCGCCCGGACAACAGGCGCGCCAGATAGGCCGACATCGCGCCCACCGGCTGGGCGATCGACATCTCGTTGTCGTTGAGAATGACAATCAAGCGCGAATCCATCGCGCCGGCATTGTTCATGGCCTCGTAGGCCATGCCGGCCGACATCGCGCCGTCACCGATCACGGCGACAACGTTGCGCTCTTCCTTGGCGAGGTCGCGGGCTACCGCCATGCCGAGGCCGGCGGAGATCGAGGTCGATGAATGGGCCGCGCCAAAGCTGTCGTATTCGCTTTCCGCGCGCTTGGTGAAGCCGGACAGGCCGCCGCCCTGGCGCAGCGTCCGGATTTGCTCGCGGCGGCTGGTCAGGATCTTGTGCGGATAGGCCTGGTGTCCGACGTCCCAGATCAGGCGATCGGACGGCGTGTTGAACACGTAGTGCAACGCAACGGTCAGCTCGATCACACCGAGCCCGGCGCCGAGATGGCCGCCAGTGACCGCAACAGCATTGATCGTCTCCGCCCGCAACTCAGCCGCAAGCTGTGTCAGCTGGTTTTCCTTGAGGCGTCGGAGATCGGCAGGGGATTTAACAGCGTCGAGAAGTGGCGTCTGTGAAGTCATGCAGTATCGTCCAACTCAGCATGGGAACAAGACGGGAACATCCCGCATTGTAGCATTGTGTCAGATTTTAAGCAGTAGTTCTCGGTTGGGGCTGGCGTTATGACATGATTGTGTGACTTAAGGGCACCCCTAAGCCTCTTAGAGTTAACCGGCGGGCCCCCCATAGCCGGATGGTGCTGGCTAATCCCGAACAGATAGAAAGAAAAGCTGTGCTGACAAGGTATATTGTTGCAGTCGTGAGGGTATGTACGCG
>JBKQQE010000729.1:0-3348 GCA_052326245.1 Xanthobacteraceae bacterium
GTCAGCAGCGCGATCGGCGCGATGATCGAGATCAGCAACGGGATCGCCAGGCCGGAGATGCCGAGGAAGACCATGATGGTCTGGCCCTGGCTGGTCATCACGTCGATGTTGCGCAGCGCCTGGGTGATCCAGATCACTCCGGTCAGCGACACCAGAACGATCAGGAACGACGACAGCGTCATCTTGACGACGTAGCCGTCGATCGCGCTGAAGCCGAGCAGCTGGCGTGGCGAGAAGGTCATGGGCTCTGAAGGTATGCCGGGGTCAGCGTGGAATCAATCGAGCGTAGGCGGAAACAATCGTGCCGGCGCTGGCGGACCAGTCGAAACGGCGGGCCTGCGCGACGCGGGCCTCGCGCAGCGCCGGCGCCGCGTCGGGATCGGACGCGATCGCCTCGCGCAGCGCCACCGTCCAGTCGTCCACGTCTGTGGCGACAATGCGACGGCCGAGCGCCCCGGTAATCTCGTCCATCGCGGTGCCGGCGCTGTGCGCCACCGCGGCGCCGCAGGCCAGCGCCTCCACCGCCGGCATGCCGAACCCCTCGTAATGCGAGGGCAGCAGCACCAGGCGGGCGCCCTCGTAGAGGCTGCGAAGCCGCGCATCGTCGACGTCGTGAAGAAACCGCAGGTGTCCGGCGGCGCGCAGGGCCTCCGCGGCGCGGGGCAGGTCGAGCGTGCCCCAGCCCTGCCCGCCGACCACCACCAGCGGAAAGCGCGCGCGCTCGGCGGCGCCGAGGCCCAGATAGGCCGCCACCAGGGTGCGCAGGTTCTTGCGCGGTTCCAATGTCCCGACCGTGAGAAAGTAGTCGCCGTAGCGTAGCTCCAGCGCGGCAAGATCGCCCTGCGACGCCGCCTTGCCCGCCGGCACGAAGCCCGCCGCCGCCGCCGGCGGCGCGACGAAGATCCTGGCTTCCGGAATTCTGAACAGGTCGACGATCTCGCGCCTGCTGAACTCCGACACCGTCTGCACCAGCGCGGCGCGCGCGATGGTGTCGCCGAGCTGATCGAGCCACCGCACCCGCTCCGCCGGATGCCATTCGGGATGGCGAAAGGTCGACAGGTCGTGCACCACCGGCAGCACCGGCACGCCGGGATCGGACGGCGGGCGAAACCGGAAGGCATGAAACAGGCTGAGCCTTTGCCGGGCGACCTGCGCCGCAAAGTGGCGCCGCTCGATCGCCCGGTACAGCGCCCGCGCCGGCGGCCAGTTCGATACCCAGCCCGCGGTGCCGGCGATAAGCGGCGCCGCGCGGCCGCCGAACGCCAGGTCCGCGGCGCGCGCCGCCCCGGTCGCCGCGAAACGCGCCTCGAACATCGCCGCGTCCAGCGCGTGCTCGCGCAGCCCCGAGAACCCGACATAGCGATAGCCGGCGTCGCGCTTCAGCAACGCGGCGACGATGTTGAGTGTATAATTGGCAATTCCCGTGCGCGGACCGCGCAACGCACTGAGGTCGAGCCCGATGGTGGCGGGTTCAACCACGCCGGCCCCGCGCCTCGCCGACGCCGCCACCCGCCGGCCGCGACCACGCCGTCATCGGCCGGCCCCGAACGCCTTCAGGCGCATGGCGCGCAGCACCGACGCCATCTCCGCGACATCGGGGCGCGACTAGGTCGCGTCGGGGATGCGCCACAGGCCGGTGATGACGGGGACGCCGGACTGCGCCGCTTCCACCAGGTTGAGGCCGTAGCCTTCGGCGCGCGAGGTCGACAGGTAGACGTCGAGCAGCGCCAGTTCCTCGCAACCCGTAAAAAAGCATCAAATCAAAACCTGTGATCAACTGATTGGAAAGTCCGCGCTCGGCCCCAGGAACGGGACATCTACGTTAACACTCGACCTAGCGCGTGTCACTTGGCGACGCCTTCGAGTTCAAGCGTTTGCATTTTGTCATTGAGCCATATGACCATCGGATATATCGTTCACACGCGCTATTTGCAGCCTCGCGCTCGCCTTCCAGTGAATGAGACTACGGAGATTTGTGCGTGTATTACACAACGAAGGTGCCGAAGCTGGTGAGTCGTCAGTTCGATGATGAAGTTATCTTGGCAAACTTCGAGACCGGGCTCTACTATAGTCTGATGGGGACCGCGGCTGATATCTGGCTTGGAATTGAGTCAGGCGTCGCAATCGAAGAGATTGTCGCAGCTTTTGCCTCGACTGGGGAGCAGCAGACTGTTGACGCGCACCAACTGGTGATCACGAGCTTTGTCGACAAACTGCTGACTGAAAACATTATCGCACCGCATGCTGGCACTCCCGATCGGAAGCCATGGGCATTGCAATTCAGTGCGCCATTTTCAGAGCCGACGCTCGATCAATTTGACGATTTGCGCGACCTGCTGTTTCTCGATCCGGTTCACGACGTGAGCGAGGCAGGTTGGCCCATGAAGGCTGCGGATGACGTTTGAGACGCTGCTGTCCCAGGCTATTGATCGCATTTTTGGTCAGGACTTGGCACCGCCTGCCCTGGAAGCCTTTGCCCGCTCGGGTTCGTGTTTGCTACGGCTGTGCTTTGCCCATCAGGCACTCGCGGACGAATTTCTTCCGTCCTTCCTGAGAAGCGAAGTGGGACCCGCAGACCTGCAGATTTGGTTCCTGACGTCCAGGGAAGTCGATCTGTCCCAGCTCATCCCGGATCCGCCAACCGAATACAGGGCTACCGCTCGCGATGATTGCTTCGCGGTCTGGCAGCCCGGCGATCTGCCGATGCTCTATCTCATGGATCGAAAGTCAAACCGCGCGGTGATTTGGCTCGCTACTGGACGGGCGCCGGATTGGATTGCGAGTCGGCCCGCATTGCCGATCATGTACGCGTTCTCGGCGGACACGCCGTGGATTGCGTTGCATGCCGCGGCGGTTGGTCGCGATGACCGGGTATTGCTGCTCGCGGGCGAAGGGCGCGCTGGCAAGACCACGGCCGCACTTTCATGCGCGCGCGCCGGGTGGGACTATGCTGGGGATGATTACGTATACGCGAATACCCTGACCGGACGGATCGAATCTCTCTATTGCTCCGCGCGTTTGCGCGGCGACATGGCTCCGGCTTTTTCGGATTTGGTGAGTGGCAGCACGGGCATCTCAAGTTCTGACGGCGAAATACGTCACGAGCTGAGATTGGCCACGCAATTCGGCCCAGATCGCATCAAGGGCGGGGCTTTGGCAGCGATACTGCTGCCACGACGCAGAGGCTCCGCATTGCCGCAGTTCTCACCCGCGCGCCGCCTGGACGCCGTGTCCGCACTTTATACCTCAATGACGCTTACACAGCTTGGCTGGGCTGACATCACGATCAAGAAGGTCGTCACCGCGGTCGGTCTGGCGCCGGTGTTCTTCGTCGACACCGGGCAAAGC
>JBKQQE010000730.1:0-6692 GCA_052326245.1 Xanthobacteraceae bacterium
GGCCTGTCCGGCACCGGCAAGACGACGCTGTCGGCCGATCCGAAGCGCACGCTGATCGGCGACGACGAGCACGGCTGGGGCAGGGACGGCATCTTCAACTTCGAGGGCGGCTGCTACGCCAAGTGCATCAAGCTGTCGAAAGAGGCCGAGCCCGAAATCTTTGCCGCCAGCAACCGCTTCGGCGCCGTGCTGGAGAATGTGGTGCTCGACGAGGATACCCGGGTGCCGGATTTCGACAACGGCTCGAAGACCGAGAACACCCGTTCCGCCTATCCGCTGGATTTCATCCCCAACGCGTCGCGCACCGGGCGCGCCGGCCACCCGAAGAACGTGGTGATGCTGGCGGCGGATGCGTTCGGCGTGTTGCCGCCGATCGCCAGGCTGTCGCCGGCGCAGGCGATGTATCACTTCCTGTCCGGCTATACCGCGAAGGTCGCGGGTACCGAACGTGGCCTCGGCGCCGAGCCGCAGCCGGAATTCTCGACCTGCTTCGGCTCGCCGTTCCTGCCGCGCGATCCCTCGGTCTATGGCAACATGCTGCGCGAGCTGATCGCCGAGCACAATGTCGACTGCTGGCTGGTCAACACCGGCTGGACCGGCGGCAAATACGGGGTCGGCAGCCGCATGCCGATCAAGGTGACCCGCGCGCTGTTGACCGCGGCGCTGAATGGTTCGCTGCGCAACGTCGAATTCCGCACCGACAAGTATTTCGGCTTTGCGGTGCCGACCGCGCTGCCGGGCGTGCCGAGCGAAATTCTCGACCCGGTCAACACCTGGAAGGACAAGGGCGAGTTCGACAGGACCGCGCGCGCGCTGGTCGGCATGTTCCAGAAGAACTTCGCCAAGTTCGAAGCCAACGTCGACGCCGAGGTCCGCGCCGCGGCCCCCGAGGTCAAGCTCGCCGCGGAATAATCCGCCGCTTCGCTGCGTTTTTGAAAAGGCGGCCTTCCGAGGCCGCCTTTTTTTTCGCAGCGCGCCGCCGCCCGGCGTCGCCTCACAGCAGCCGGTCGAGCACGGCCCTGAGCGATCCCGCCGCGGCGTCGTACCCGGCCCACGCCTTGCTGCCGCGGATCAGCGCGGGGGCGCTGCGCACCGTGAAGCGCGACGGGTCGAGCCCGTCCTTCAGCTGGGTCCAGGTCAGCGGCATCGACACCGTGGCGCCCGGCCGGGCGCGCGGCGACAGCGGCGCGACCGCGGTCGCGGTGACATCGTTGCGCAGGTAGTCGAGGAAGATTTTGCCCTGGCGCAGCTTCTTCGACATGCTGATCAGATAGGTCCCGGGACTGTCATGGGCCATCTGCCGGCAGATTTCCTGGGCGCAGGCCTTGGCTTCCCGCCACGACAGCGCGTAGCGCGGTCCGCTCAAGAGCGGCGCGACCACGTGCAGGCCCTTGCCGCCGGTGGTCTTGCAAAAGCCCGGCAGGCCGAGCGCCTCCAGCCGCGATTTCAATTCCCGCGCGGCCGCGATGACGCGGCCGAAGTCGAGCGCGGTATCCGGGTCGAGGTCGAACACCAGGCGTCCCGGCACCGCGGGCTGTCCCGGCGCGCAATTCCAGGGATGCAATTCGAGGCCACCGCTTTGCGCGACCGCGACCAGGCCCTCGACGCGGTCGATCTGCAGGTAGGGCTTTGGTTCGCCCGGCACGCTGGTTTGGGTCACGAAATCCGACAGGCCGGGCATGCCGTGGCGTTGAAAGAACATCTCGCCGGCGATGCCGTCGGGGGCGCGGACCACGGAGCACGGCCGGCCGGCGATATGCGGCAGCATCCAGCCGCCGATCGCTTCCATGTAGCGGGCGAGCTCGATTTTTGTCACCGGCGTGCCGTCGCCGCCGTCCGGCCAGAGCGCCTTGTCGGGCTTCGAAATGGCGATCCCCATCACCGCGGCGCGCGCTTTCGCTGCGGACGTCGACGCCGGCACCGCGGTCGCCGCGGCGCCCGTCGCGCCGGCCGGGCGGCGCACCGCCGCCGCGAGCTGAGTCCGGCGCTCCGCGGCGAGACCGTTGCGCGAATCCCACACCGCGTCGGCCGGCATCACCGCCTTGGTCAGCATGAAGGGCGCCGGCTTGCTGCCCTTGCCCTGCGCGATCTCCTCCAGCGTTCGTCCCGACGCCACCGAGCGGTCGTGGTCGAGCACATCGTTGGCGCTGCCCTCGCGGGCGTAGCGGTCGCGATGCTTGATCAGCAGCCAGTTGGTGCGCTTGCCGCCGCTGCGGTCATGGGCCATCCGCACCAGCACCCACTCGCCGTGCAGCTTTTCGCCGTCGAGGGCGAATTTGAGGTCGCCCTTGGCGAGGCCCGCATGCGGGTCGAGCGCCAGCCAGTAGCCGCGGTCCCAGATCTGCACGGTGCCGCCGCCATATTGGCCCTTCGGGATGGTGCCTTCGAAATCGCCGTAGTCCAGCGGATGATCCTCGACTTCCACCGCCAGCCGCTTGTCATGCGGATCGAGCGAGGGGCCACGGGTCACCGCCCAGGATTTGAAGACGCCGTCGACCTCGAGCCGAAAGTCATAATGCAGCCGGGTGGCGGCGTGCTTCTGGATCACGAACCGCAGTTGCGGCGCGCGGGCAATGCGGACGGCGCCGCTGGGTTCGGCGGTCTTGGTGAAATCACGCTTGGCGCGATAGCTGGCGAGGTCGTCGGAGCGCTGCGGCTTCCGCGCGGGCGCGCCCGGCGCCCTGGTCTTGCGCGTCATGTTTCGTGCTGACGGTCGACTGCGCTTCACACCACGCTCTCCCTCCGCGGCGGACGGCAGCCTCGCTTCCCCGCATGCCGAATGCAAGTTCCGGGTGATTCCGGCGGCGACGCGGCGCAGAAAAATCCGGCGCCCGACCCCGGTTAATCAAATGTTAACCGCGCCAGGTGGGTAATGCCGAAACTCGAACCGGATTCGCATCGGGAACGCGCCATGTCGAACATCTACAGCATTCTGCAGTCGGGCTACGCCAATGCGGTGGTCACGACGCCGTCGTCCGGCAAGTATACGGCGGTGGATCCGAAGAGCTATCAGGGCACCTGGACCGGCACCTATGCGGCGAGCAGTTCCACTCCGAAGAACGACAGGTTCTCATTCCAGATCTCGAACGTTCAGGGCTTTCGGGCCATGGTCCGATTCCAGAACGGCAGCACGGTGTCGAACCAGCAGGTGCTGATCAAGAACAGCGCGTTCACGATCGGCGACACCCGCTTCGCCCTGACCGGCACCGGCAAGGCCCATGTCGGTACCGCCGTCACCAATGCAACCACCGGCAACGTGACGCTGATCACCGGGAACGCGACGCAGTCCTGATCGCGTCGGGGTCACCCTGCCGCGAACAGCGCGTCGAATTTTTCCGCGCCGCGCGGCGTGAACCGCACGACGCGCGAGTCCGCCTCCCGGCGTGCCCATCGTAATGCGAACACCCGTTCGAGCATCGCGGCGCCCAGCGCGCCCGCGAGGTGATGGCGCCGCACGCTCCAGTCGAGGCAGGCACGGCACAGCGGCCGGCGGGAGCCGCCCAGTTCGGCCGGTGAAACGCCGAAATCTTCGACGAATTTCCGGCCGCGCGGCGTCAGCGCAAGCTCCGCGTCCTTGAACGCGATCAGGCCGCGCTTCGCCAGATGATCGAACATCTGCACGCCGCGGTCGCCGGCGAGATGGTCGTAGCACACCCGCGCCGCCCGCATCGCCGGATCCCTCGGCGCGCTGCGGGTGCGGAAGTGGCCGGCATGGGCCGCCAGTCCCAGCAGCGCCTCAAGCCCGGCGGCGACGTCGGCGCTGCGCAGCCGGAAGTAGCGATGGCGGCCTTGCGTCTCCGGCGTCAACAGGCCGCCGGCCTCCAGCCGCGCCAGGTGCGCGCTCGCGGTCTGCGGCGTGACGTTGGCATGGCGCGCCAGCTCGCCGGCGGTCAGCGCGCGGCCATCCAGCAGGGCGGTCAGGATATTGGCGCGCGCCGGGTCGCCCACCAGCGCGCCGATTCGCGTGAAATCGGGACCTGTCTTCATGGCGGCAGTGTAGTCGAAGCGGCGCCACAGGCAACGCGCGATCCGCTTCGACATTTCGTTCCGCGTCGAAGCATCGTCGCGGCGGCCCGGGCTAGTGTCCCGGTTCTCACTGACCCGGCCCTGGAGACGTCATGACCGTCACGGTTTTCATCGAATACCAGCTTGATCCGTTCAAGCGGCAGGCGTTCGAGCACTATGCCCGCCGCTGGCTGCAGATCATCCCGGCCTGCGGCGGCGAACTGATCGGCTACTGGATGCCCCACGAGGGTAGCAACGATATCGCCTATGGGGTGATCTCGTTCGGCTCGCTCGCGGCTTACGAGAGCTACCGCGCGCGGCTGCGCACCGATGCCGCGGGCCGGGATAACTTCGCCTATGCGGAGAACGAACGGCTGATCGTCCGCGAGCGGCGCACGTTTCTGCGGCCGGTCGAGCCTGAAGCGTGAGATTGCGAGAATTTCAGTCCAGCTCGGCGCGCTTGCCGTGCACGGCCGCGGTCTTGGGAACCACAGTCGAGGCGCCGGGCGCCGGTGCGGCCTCGTTGCCAAGTGTGGCGCTGACCGGCATGACCTTCATCTCGCCGAGCTTGGCGCGGATGTCGGCGGTGAGCCCGGGATAGTTCGCCACCGGGGTGAATTCGGCGGTCTGGCTGTCGCCGACCTGGGATCCGGAATACGCCACCAGACCGCTCGAGGTCGCGATCACGTCGCCGGGCCGCAGTGTGGTATCGAGCGAAAGATCGACCGGCGCCAGCCCGGTGGGGTCGCGGCCGTTGCAGGTGCAGTCGGCCTTCAGCGCCTTGCGGTACGCAAACGCGTTCTCGCTGTCGGCGTAGCGTTCGCCGGTCGCGGTCTGCGCATTGTCGATGGTGCCGCCGAAATACACCTTGGTCGGCGTCGCCGGACAAAACGCCTGGCACATTTGCGCGGGGGAGGCGCCGCCGCGGGCCTGGACCGGAAAGTAGCGCCCGTCGCAGCCACGCACGCAATAGCCGCTGCCGTGGCCGGCATCGGCGCGCTGCGTCGGCGGCGGCGCGGCCGGGTTGACGCCGAACGGATCGAAGGCGCCGGGCTGCGGCGCGGCGCGCGGCGGCGAAGCGCCGAACAGGAAATCGAAGAATCCCGCCGAGGCGTGCTCCGGCGTCAGGCTCGCGGCCAGAACCGCGGCGAGCAGCACCGCCGCTTTCGACGGCATCTGCAGCGAGGACATTTGCAATCTTTGACGCAAAGCCGGCTCCGCCCGTGCAAGAATCACCGGGCGCCACCGCCCGCCGTCGCGACGCTAATGCAATATGGTAAACGAGGTGTGAGTGAGGCCGGCGGCGGGCGGAAGCTTGGCGCGGCATCGCCGCGCCGCCCGTGTTGCGGCACAAAGCCGGCTCGCAGCAAAAAGGCCGCGCTGAGTGCGCGGCCTGTCTTGCAATTGTAAGACTCGAATCTGTCAGGCGGTTCGAGCCGTAGTCAGCTGAAGTGGGAGGGCGTTAGCCCGCGGCCCGCAGATTGTCAGCCGAGGATTTTCCGGAACGACGATCAGCAACGATTTCGTAGCTGATCTTCTGACCTTCGCGCAGAGTGCCGAGGCCGGCGCGTTCGACGGCGCTGATGTGAACGAACACGTCATTGCCGCCATCGTCGGGCTGAATGAAGCCATAACCCTTGGTTGCGTTAAACCACTTCACGGTTCCCATGCTCACGGGGGTAGTCCCTTCTCGGATAGTAATAGTCGAAGCTCATAGTGACACGAGCTGGTGAGATCGAATTTTGGAAGGGTCGTCAGCGTAACCCGGCTGTACCGGTGGATAGCCAATGTCGTCCGGCCGAAAATCGATGGCCGAAACCATAAGGGAAAATGGCTTTTCAGACAATCCTGACGTGCGGTATTTTTTGAATGCCGCCAAATCCCTGCAAAAAAGCCAAACTCTGCACGCAATGCGTGCAGAGTTCAGGCGCTAAGCTCGCTGCGGCTGAAATCAGCGGCGGCGAAACTGGCCGCGCGGCGGGCCGCTGCGCGGCGGACCACCACTGGGACGCTCGTCCTTGTGGCGGAAGATCAGCCGGCCTTTCTCGAGATCATAGGGTGACATCTCGATGGTCACCCGGTCCCCCGCCAGCGTCTTGATGCGGTTTTTCTTCATCTTGCCCGCCGTATAGGCGACGATCTCATGTCCGGCATCGAGCTGAACGCGATAGCGGGCATCAGGAAGGATTTCGGTCACCAGTCCTTCAAACTGGATCAGTTCTTCTTTGGCCATGAAGGTCTCCGGATCGAACGTGCGCGTTGCAATAAACTCTCAATGCGGCTGTCGCTGGCGCCGGGGCCGGCTTTCGCGGTGCAAAAACGCCACCCCCTGGATGCCGTCACCTTGCGCTCCCTGGGCGCCACGTCCCGGCTGATGGCGGTTGCCATCGGGGCGGGCGGCGTGAGCGGCGGGCTTGGCCGGCCGGGTCTGGTGTCGCGGCTTGCCGGCCGAGGCATGCGGGGCGCCGGCGCGCGCGCCGCCCGGGGCCTGGCCATGGCGCGGACGCTGATGCGGCCGTGCGGCGGTGGCCTGCGGGACTTCGGCGTGACCCGCGGAGCGGCGGTCTTCGCGCGGCAGCGTCTTGCGGATCAGCTTTTCGATGTCGCGCAGATACGCGTTTTCCTCGCCGGCACACAGCGAGATGGCGACGCCGTCGGCGCCGGCGCGCGCGGTGCGGCCGATGCGG
>JBKQQE010000731.1:0-10387 GCA_052326245.1 Xanthobacteraceae bacterium
CGCAGCCAGATCGAGCCGGGATCGACCTGGGCGCGGGTGGGATAGAACATGAACTGTTCGTCGATCCCGGGGTCGAGCGGCGGCGTCACGGTCAGGAGCGCCAGCTGCCGCGCCAGCGCGGTGATCAGCCGGCGCGGCGCGAACGCCACCAGGTCGGTGCGGGCCGCCACGTGCAGCGCCTCGAGATAGCTCGGCACCGTCAGCACCACGGTGCGTTCGACCTTCCGGGTCCGCAGCCAGCTGTCGATCAGGTCTTCGCGCTGGCCGCGGCCGACCACGGCGACGTGGCGGGCCTGCAGGAATGTCTCGAGGCGCCTGAGGCCTGGTCCGGCCGGGTGGCCCTTGCGCACCGCCAGCGCATCGGAATCGACATAGAGCCGCTGGCGGTGAAACCCCTTGAAGGCGTCGCCGATGCAGACCACGAGATCGATGGTGCGGGCGAAGTCCGGCGTCATGATCGCGGGGCCGCGCCACGGCGCGACGTCGAGCCCGACCCCCGGCGCCCGCGCGCCGATCATCGCCAGCAGCTTCGGCAGCAGCAGCTCGACCGCGATGTCCGGCATCATCAGGCGAAACCGACGCTCGCTGCGGGAGGCGTCGAAGCCGTCGGCGTCGAACAGCCCGCGCACCTGGTCCAGCGCCTGCGCCAGCGGGCCGCGCAGCGCCTGCGCCCGCGGGGTCAGCTCCAGGCGCGCGCCGGCGCGCACCAGCAGCGGATCGCCGAGCAGATCGCGCAGCCGCCGCAGGGCGTGGCTGGTGGCCGGCTGCGACAGCCCGATCCGCTGCGCCGCGCGGGTCACGCTGGCCTCGCGCAGCAGCGCGTCGAGCGCGACGAGCAGGTTGAGATCGAGCGCGGCCAAATTCATCCGGCAAATATAATTCATATCGAGCATCGATTGGAAGAATGACGATGCATTCGCCTAGACTGTCCACCGTCTTCGAACACGGGAGGTGCAGATGCGAGGGACCGACAACAAGGCGTTGATGCAGGAGATCTTCCGGAGGCTGGCGGAGGGCGACGGCGCGCTGCTGTTCGACAGCATGGCCGAGGATTTCCGCTGGATCATCGGCGGCACCACCTCGTGGTCGCGCAGCTATGACGGCAAGCAGGCGGTGCTGGACGAGCTGATCGTCCCGCTGCGGGCGCGCATGGCCGGCCGGATGAAGACGGTGGCGCACCGCTTCATCGCCGCCGACGACTACGTCGTCGTCGAGGCGCGCGGCCACAACCGGACCAGGGCGGGCAAGCCCTACAACAATGCCTATTGCTACGTGGTGCGGCTGCGCGACGGCAAGCTCAGCGAATTGACCGAATATCTCGACACCGAACTGGTCACGGCGGCACTGGGAGATCGGACCGCCTGAGCGCTATCCGGATACGCGCGGCGGCGATGCCAACCCCGCACGCGCGCTGGCCAGCGCATGCTTGGCGCGCAGCTCGATCTGGCCAGGATCCCGTTCCAGGGCACGTGCGAACAGCGCGGCGCTCTCCGCATAGTCCGCGCGCTGGAACGCGTCCTCCGCCAGTTCCTGCAGCGCCCCGGCGCCGAAGATGCGGCTGTCATAGGACATGTTGTCGATCAGCGTTGCGGGATCGATCGCGGCGAGCGCCTCGAAGATCGGACGCGCCTCGTCGAACGCCCCCCTTTGCAGCAGCGCCTTGCCGTTGAGCCAGCGCAGCATCCAGTTCCCGGGGTGAACGCTGAACCCGTCGGCGATGGCCTCGCCCGGATCGCGTCCGGCAACTACGGCGAGCTTCGCGAGCTCGACGGCGCAAAGCGCCGCATCCGGCGTCGGCTCTGCCAACTCGCGCGCAAGCCGCGCGCCCTCGCGCCACGAAGCCTCGGCCTCCTCGACGCGGCCAAGATCGTGCAGCACCGAGCCGAGATGCCAGCGCAGGTAGGGCCGGCGCGGCGCGGCGTCGATCTGCTTGAGCAGCAGCCGCATGTTGCGGTCGAGCTTGTGCGCCTGGTCGCCGTCGTAGCCGACATGATCGAGCGTCAGCGTCGTCGTGCCGATCCGGCCGAGGCCAGCCCGAACCAGGCGATTGACGTCGGGAAGGAAGGTCTCGTGCATGGCGCCGTGAAAGCGGATGCGCGGGTCGCGGCGGATCAGGCGGTACTCGCGATAGGCGGTGAAGCCGGTCCTCGGGCGGAACAGGACTGTCGCGGTCATGAGATCCGCGGGGTCGAGGTCGCGGGCAAGGACGTTCCTGTCGATGGGCCGCGCGCGCTCGTCGGCGTCGATGTAGAGCATCCAGTCGTAGCGGGCGTGTTCGATGGCGACGTTGCGCGCCGCGGAGAAGTCGTCGATCCAGGGAAAATCGATCAGCCGGGCACCGAGGTCGCGGGCGATGTCGCGGGTCCGGTCCTTCGATCCGGTGTCGACGACCACCGTTTCGTCGACGAGGTCGACGATCGAGGCCAGGCACGCGGGAAGGAACTTCTCCTCGTCCCGCACGATCATGGTCGCTGAAATCAGGCCCATCGGCTCAACCGGGGAGAACACGCGGCCGCTGGTCCGACGAACCCCGGCCGATATTAGTCGGTGGCGTTGGTCACGTAAGCGTGCGCCTCGCGGACCGAGAGCCCGCCCATGGCGAAGGTCGCGACCACCGGCGGCACGTAGGTCATGACCTTGGCCATTGTAAGCAAGGCCGAGCGGCGCTCCGCGTCGACCTGCTCCGCCGCGTCAGTCGGAAGGTGATTGCAGCCGTCGTCCATAAACATTCCTCAATATCAACATCACAAAATCGCGTCGGCACGACGCAAACGTCAGAGCGTATTGGCCACGTAGGCTGGGGCGGCGCGGGCCGACAATCCCCCCATGGCAAACGTCGCGACCATGGGCGGCACGTAGGCCAGGCCCTTGGCCATCGCCAGCAGCGCGGAACGACGCTCCCCGTCGACCGGTTCAGTCCCGCTCGCTCTGTTCTCGAGGATGTCGTTGCTCATGCCGTCCCCCCGACGAGAAATCCGAGTCGTCAGCCCAGGTTTGTCACGTAGGCCGTTGTCGCCCGGGCCGACATGCCGCCCATGGCGAAGGTCGCGACCATCGGCGGCACGTAGGCCAGCCCCTTGGCCATCGCCAGCAGCGCGGAGCGACGCTCGCCGTCGACCGGTTCAGCCGCGCTCGGTGTGCCTTCGAGGATGTCGTTGCTCATGCCGTCGCCCCCGACGAGAAATCCTAGTCGTTAGCTCAGGTTTGTCACGTAGGCCGTTGCTGCCCGGGCCGACATGCCGCCCATGGCGAAGGTCGCGACCACCGGCGGCACGTAGGCCAGGCCCTTGGCCATCGCCAGCAGCGCGGAACGACGCTCCCCGTCGACCGGTTCGGTCACGCCGAGCCGGCGATCGCCGCTGTCGTTATCCATGGCAGGCCCCCAAGTAAAAATCCTGGGCGAACTATCGACGAGGCGGAAATCCAGATCAATAGACCCCAAGACACAGGACCCGCCTTGGATGGCGATGGCTGGTACGTGTTGCGCCGGCGCAACGCGCTGACCTCGCGGAAGGCAGGTCATGTGAGCAGCCGCCTGAACAAGGCGGTAGCAGAGTGTAGATCGCCCATATGGGCGATCACGGTTTCGGCCTGATTGATTGTGCTGCAGAAATCGCCCACCCAGTCCTCCCGACCGGAGGCCGGCGGCGAGGCCTGCGTCAGCACCCGTTGTACCATCTCGACCTTGCTGCATGTCTTGAAGCTGGTGGTGCCGCCATGGTTCGGCTCCAGGAAGACCATCGCCCGCACCGGGGCCGGCCTGATCCTCCAGCGTCGGCCCAGTTTCTGCGGGTCGACTGCGATCAGCTTGCCGCCGACCTCCGAATTGACGAACGGCGCCGTCGAGGTGTCGCCGAACCGTGGCAACAGCTCGAGCGCGCCGTGGCGCAAGTAGAACGGGCGTGGAAAGGTGATGCCCTCGCCGTGCCGCAGCAGCACCATCTCGTCGCCGACCATCTCGAAACCCTCCAGCAACAGATGCATGGCGGTGGTGGTCTTGCCCGCTTCCTTCTCGCCGACCAGGAGAACCAGGCCGTCAGGCGCGAAGCCGCTGGCGGCGTGGACGCGGATGTGATCGGCGTAGTGCTGCATGGCGTGTTCGTGCAGCCGGGTGAACAGCGCGCTGAAGGTCACGGCGAGGCTGAATTCGTGCTCGTCGGCTTCGCCCCCGCCGCTGATGCGGTATTCGCCGTTCTCGAACGTCACCGTGATCTCGCAACGCTCCAACAGCGGCAGCTCCTGCTCGGCGTGCTGCGCAATGTAAGGCAGCCGCTCGATCAGTTCAGGCCTGTTGCTGGTGACCGTGAACTCGGTGGAGAGGATCCGGATCGTGTCTGAGCGCGTCAGCGGACCAGCTCCTTGGTCGCCAGTTCCTGCAGGCAGCTGGCGACGTCGTCGTGGGGCGGCTCGGGCAGGCCGTAAGTCTCACCGACGATCGCGGCGAGCTCCGCCACCTTGTGTCTGCCGTCGCACAGCTCCAGCACCAGGCCGGCGGTATGGTTCAGATAGTGGATCTTGTTGCGGTCGCGCTGATAGATCACGACCCCATCGTGCATGACGTTGATCTCAAGCCCATCGGCGCGGATCGGGCACTCCGGCTCCGGCATTCTCTTGCCCTTCAAACAGGTTGGCGATGATAGCGTGCAGTCTCGCATGGACCCGCTCGGGAGTATAGTGAAGCCGGTGCACGTCGCTCGCATTGGCGACGAGGCTGGCCGCGAGCGCGGGATCGGCGGCGAGGCGCTGGCAGGCCATGGCGAAATCCGCCGGATCATCGGCGCACAACAGGTGAGTTCCGGAGACCACATCGAGTCCCTCCGCGCCCACGATGCTGGACACCACCGGGACGCCGTAGGCGAATGCTTCCAGGATCTTGATCCGGGTGCCGCCGCCGGCGCGCAAAGGGACCACGGCGATATCGGCCGCCGCATAGCAGGGTGCGACGCTGTCGACCATGCCATGCATCACCACGCGACCGTCGCCCGCACGTGCCAGCGCGGCCCGCAGGTCGCCCGGCGCGCCGTCGCCTGCGATGTCGAGCCGCACGTCGAGACCGCGGTCCCGCAGGATCGGCAGCACCTTGAAAACGAGCTGTTCCGCGGCGTCGGCATTGGGAAAGTAGCCGAGATTGGCAATGAACAGGAGGCGGACGAGACCGCCGGCCGCGCGCGGGCGGCCGTCGCCCGATCGGGGCTGGACGTCGGCATAGCCGTTCGGCACCGCTTCGAAACGAACGCCGGGATGCAGCGCCGATAGCCGTCGCGCGTCCTCGATCGAAGCCGTCGTGACGGCGCCGAAGCAGCCGAGGAGGTCGGCTGCACAGGCGGCGTACTTGGTTGCCTCGAGGCGGTCCGCTTCCGCCTGCGTGAACTCGTCGCGCAGCGCGTGAAGCTCGGCCAGCCGCTGATGGGTGCGGACGTCGTCGTCGTCGAGGTCGAGCAGCGCAACAGGAGCCGGCGGGGGAAGGGCTCGCAGAACGAGCGGCGCGAGCGGCGCGAGATAGAGCCGCATCACATGCAGGGCATCGATCCGCGCGTCACCGAGGAATTCCACCACCCGTTGCGCGGTGGCCGCTCCACTGAAGCGCGCGGCCCACGGGCGAGGGTAGGCGACGCGCTGGCGGCGGCGTTCCTTCGCGTCGTCGACGCGGCCGATCAGCGCGGCATGGGTGTCGACGCAGTCGGCAAGGTCGAGCACGCCGACCCTGGCGGTGAGTTCGCGGACGAAATCCGGCACATCGAGGCTTCCCCCGCTCGCCGGCACCACCAGCAAGTGCACCTCGAACAGGCGCGCCAGCCCTTCCAGCATCAGGCCGGCGCGCATGGCGAGGCCGTTGCCGCTCTGCTGTGGCATGATCGGGCTGACGAACAGGAGTTTGCGGCGATGCGTCATCGTCTTGGGACGGGCTCCGATTGCGTCGCGATGTTACCCGACGTCGCGAGCCAGCCGCTGCCCCGCTGCGGTGGCGCCGGCGCGCCGGCGGACGCGCGACGCCGCGTCAGCGCGGCGCGCGCGGCGGCCGCGGCATGCGACGGCCCCTCGCCGCGACGCTCGAGATGGGAGACCAATGCCGCGTCGAGGTCGGCGAGCAGCGCGAGGGTGACGACGAGATCGCTGTCATCGCCGTGGGACTGCGGGCCGGCACGGTCGAGCAGCCGGTCGGCGACGGCGATGAGCGCGGCGGCGCTATCCGCTGCCGTTGCATCGAGGTCGCGCGCGAATTGCGGTAGCTCGGAATGCAGCTCGACGCTGAACGTACCGGCACCGCCGCGCCAGATGCCGTCCTCCGCGCGTCGCAGGGCGCAGGTAAGGAGGCCGCGCGCGACGATGCGGAGCTCCAGCCCGTCGGCGCCATCGGCAACGAACCAGCAGCGCTCGTCGGGACTTCCGCCCTCGACCACGTGCTGCGGGCGCAACGCCACGACGTGCTCGTGCGAGCCGACCCAGACCAGGCGGAAGCGCCCGAGTTCGATCAGTTCGCGCTCCATGGCCTGCGCGGCGGCGGAGCGCTCCGGCGGGTTGAACAGCGTGCCGTCCCATGACTGGCGCAGCTCGGCGAGGAGGGTGAAACACTCGGATTCGAAGAGAAAGCCCTCGACGCGGGGATTGGGGCCCTGCAGCAGCCATTTCGCGCCGTTGCGGTGCTGGAACAGGACCTCGCCGTCCGGCGCTCGCTGGCACATGGTATGCTCCAGGCGCCTGGGCGCGTGCCTGACCAGATGGAAAGGCGCGTCAAGCAGCCGCCACGCGACGTAGCAGGCGTCCTTGTCGCCGTAGAGCATATCCTCGAATGCGAGATGGTTCTGGTTGATCCAGTTGGCGAGCGTCAGCGCCCGCCAGTGGCGCTGTTTGTCGAGCAGGAACTGGCCGGTCTCGAAGCTCGGGCCGGAGTCGGGCGCGAGGCGCGTGACTTGCCAGATCGGGTTGTTGGCTTTGAAACGGACGATGTCCGGCCAGAACACCGCGCCGGTGTCGGCGAATTCCTGCGTCTCGAAAAGGAATGACGGATCCCGCGTCGGCATGTTGTCGGCGTCGAGCAGCAGGATCTGGCGCAATTCGGAGTGCAGCAGGGCGTAGGTCTTGAGCTGCCAGCCACCGAGGCTATCGATCGGGTGGTGGCGCGCGACGTCGAGCGCGTTCGTGATGCGGACTTCAAGGACTTCCAGCAGCGTCCGCATGGGCGCGCCCATCTCGGCCGGCCCGATATGCCACAGCTCGATCGGCAGGCGGCACCCGAACCTCCGGCGCAGCATCGCGACCGCCAGCCAGGCGCAGGTCAGCAGCCGGGTGCCGCCGGCGCAGATCACGATGCCGCGGCCCGAGCAGGCGCCGATCGGGGGCGGCTCGGCGCTCGCTGCCGCGGCGAGCCGCATGGCGAGATCGGAAGGTGGAGGAACGGCCAAAAGCTGCACCCGAACTGCTGAAGATCGGATAGCATCGGTCGTCAACCTGGCATAGGTCAACCGTCGTCGTCATTGAAAGGTAGCGTGTGCTCACCATAACCGTCACCGGCAAGGACAGGCCCGGCCTGTTTCGCGACATGCTGGCGTCGCTGCGGGCCAACGACCTGGCGGGATGGCGAATTGTGATCGCGATCGACGGCGATCGCGTGCAGGAGTTCGCGGAGATCGCGCGGACCGAACTGCACGGCATCGACTACGAACTCAGCGGAAACGGCACGGTGCTGGGAATCCGGCTCAATCCGTTCCGCCTGCTGTCGCGGGTGTTCGCGGAAGGATCGGTGCTCAATCTCTATCTCGAGGAAGACTTCCTGGTGTCGCCGGACGCGACGCGGCTTGCGCTCTGGTACCACCGCCACCATCGGCTGGGATGGGCCTGCCTCAACATGGTCTCCGGGCCCTGCGGCTCGGCAGGTCTGCTGTCCAACCCCGGCTATCCGGACGTGCTGTTCGAAGCCCGCACCTTCAATTCGCTTGGCTTCGTCGTGCGCAGGGCGGAATGGTTTGCCGTGTTCCGGCCGGTCTGGATGGGATCGGACCGGCCGCCGGTCGGGCCCGCCGTCGCCGAATGGCGGACCCATTGGGGCTGGGACTGGTCGGTCTATGGGGCGATCGCCGATGGCGATCTGGTGGCGCTGCAACCCGCCCTGGCCAGAGTGACCCACACCGGCGCCAAGGGCACCTTCACCAAGCCGGGGTTTCAGGAACGGGCTTTCGGCGGCATGGAGATCAATCATGCGGTGGATGTCGACTATCGTGTGGTCGATGCCGCGACGCTTCCCCACGTGTTGCGTTCCCACATCAACCTGCACCGCGAGACGACCGCACGCCTGATCGAACTGGAGGCCGCGGCACGAGGGCAGGCGCGATGACCTGCGCCCGCTCGATTGTTCGCGAGCCGACACAGGAGGGTTGACCCGGTGCGCGTTCACGTCATCAACCTCGCCGCGGCGAGCGAGCGGCTGGCGCACATGACGCGCGTGCTCGGCGCGGCCGGCATCGCCTTCGAGCGGTTCGATGCCATCGACGCAGAACAGGCGCGCACGCATCGCTGCTTTGCGAGGATACCGCGGATGACGGAACGCGGCTGGGCGCCCGCCGAGATCGGCTGCCTGCTGTCGCACTATGAGGTCTGGCAGAAGATCGCCTCCAGCGGCGATCCGTTCGCCGCGGTCCTGGAAGACGATCTGTTCGTCGATCCCGGGCTCAAGCCGCTGCTTGACGACCACCGGCGAATTCCGCGCGATGCGGACCTGGTCAAGCTCGAAACCACTGGTGTCGAGGTCTGGCTGTCGCGCATCGTGCGTTGTCGCACCGCCGGTGTCGGCTTCCATCGTCTGCGGTCACTGCACCACGGGACCGGCGCCTACCTGCTGTCGCGCCGGGCTGCCGGCATCTTGATAGGGCGGATCGAGGCGTTCGACGCGCCGGTCGACGACGCGCTGTTCTCGCCCGCGCATCCGGTCGGCGGCTCGTTGCGGGCGTATCAGGTCGTTCCCGCGCTCGCGGTGCAAAGCAGCGTTCTGCAGCCGACGGGCCCTGCGCCGGCGCTGGAGAGCGGCATCGAGCGAGTGCGAAACGTCGCGCGCGATCTCTACGCAGCAATGGCGCGAAGCGGCTATTCGCAGCGGCCCGGAGGTGGGGTGGCAGTCCCGATTCGCGGGCGCAGCGCATTGTCCGCGGCTGCGAAACGCAAGCTGCGTTCACTTCGCAAGCGGCTGATGGAGCAGCGGATGGTGATCCCTTTCGGCTTGAATTCGCAGCCGCTGCCATTGCATGAAGCGTCCGTCGTGGAGGAGAGCGCCGGTGCGTAGGCAAAAGGTGGAAGATCCGGCCGCATGGGACGGATTCCGGGCGCTATGCGCGTTGCTGGCGCCGGTGCGCGGCGGCTCGCCGATCGAGGCAGGCGCGATCGACTGGGATGCGCTGGTGCGCCAGGCGAAGGATCACAAGGTCAACCCGGCAATCTGGCCGGCGATCGAAGGTCGCTCCGGCGTTCCCAATCCGATCAAGGCCTACTTCCACCTCCTGCACGACATGAGCGCCCGGCGCAACGGCGCTCTGCTGGACGGCCTCGCCACTGCCGTGGCGCAGCTGAACGCGCGCGGCATGGTACCGGCACTGCTCAAGGGCGCCGCGAGCCTCGCCAGCGGGCTCTACGCTGATCCCGCCGAGCGCATGATGCTCGACATCGATCTGCTGGTCGCCCCGGAACAGGCGCTGTCCTGTGCCGATGCGCTGCGCGCCATCGGCTACGAGGATCTCCTCAATCCGCACGAGCGCTGGGTCGCGCAGGATACCCATCATCTGCCGCCGCTGCGCGCTCCGTCAGGCGACTTCTCCGTCGAAGTCCACACCTGGCTGCTCGACAAGGAATACGACCCGATGCTGCCGCGCGCGGCCGTGCTGCGCCGGTCCACCGAGCAGCAATGGCGCGGCAGGCGGGTTCGCCAGCTCGATCCAACCGACCGCGTGGTGCACAACATCGTCCACGCCCAGCTGCATCACCAGCTGTCTGCCCGCGGCACGCTGGAACTGCGCCAGCTGCGCGAGCTTGCGCTCATGGTCCTGCGCCATGGCGACGCAATCGATTGGACCGACATCGCACGCCGGCTGGGCGCGCAAGGCCAGGCGCGCGTGTTGTCCGAGCAGGCGACGCAGTGCCGCGAGCTGATGGGCGTGGCGCTGCCGGTCGCCGAGCGCGACGCCGGACGGGTAATGGCGCGGCTCCGCGCCGCGGTCGCGCGCCCGGCCGAGGGCAAGCTGTCCCGCATTCAGGTGCTGCGCGAGATGATGCGCGAATATGCCTTCTGGTTCTTCCGTGATCCGCGGCTCGCGCTGAACCTGCTCAATCCGCGATGGTGGCCGGAGCGTATCCGCAACATCCGCGACGTGTTCAGGCGCAACGCCGAACATCAGGGCTGAGG
>JBKQQE010000732.1:0-3993 GCA_052326245.1 Xanthobacteraceae bacterium
CGATCTCCTTAAGCCGCGCGCCCGCGCGCACCATGATGTCGGGCATGCGAAAGGCGCCGCCAATCTCGATCAGCTCGCCGCGCGACACCACGGCTTCGCGGCCCTTGGCGAGGGTGTTCAGTGTCAGAAGCACGGCGGCGGCGTTGTTGTTGACGACGGTTGCGTCCTCCGCGCCGGAAAACTCGCAGAGCAGGCCGCGCAGATGATCGTCGCGCTCGCCGCGCTTGCCGGTCGCGAGGTCGAATTCCAGGGTGACGGCAGAGCGCATGGCGGCGACGGCGGCTTCGACCGCCGCTTCGGCGAGGAGCGCGCGGCCGAGATTGGTGTGCAGCACCGTCCCGGTGAGATTGAAGACGGGACGCAAGTTCGACCGCGCCTCCGCCGCCAGCGCGGCGAGCGCCGTGCTCGCGATCGCGTCAGGCCGGCTCGACTGCGGTTTGCCGGCGCGCAAGGCGTCGCGCGCCGCATCGAGCGCCTGACGCACCGCCTTGACGACGGCCGGCCGCCCAAACCGGGCGATGGCAAGCGTCGCCGCATCCTCCTTGAGGACATCGTCCACCGCCGGCAAGGCGCGCAACTGGAGATCGGGCTCGGCTGTCATGGCGATGCGCTTCAATAACCGAGCAGGAACGGATTGACCGCGCCGCGCCGATAGCCGAGCTCGCGCACCAGCAGATCGAGCGCGAGACTGCCGACATCGTCGGCGACCGGATCGAGCGCAGGATGCTGCTGCTGCTGCAGGATTTTCACATAGCCGCGGCAGGTGTCGCAGGTCTCCGCGCGAACGTGGCCGTCGCTCCCTTCCACCTGGCGGTAGCTGATCCCCTTGGTCGAGCCGCACAGCGTGCATTTGACACGCACATAGTTCCACAGCGTGCTGCACAGCGAGCAGGCGCAGAACCGCGAGTTTTCCGCGCCCGGCCAGCCGACGACCAGCGATGCCACCGGCGGCGCGCCGCAGGCCGGGCAGACGCCGTCGCCGACGGCGACCAGGCGCTCGGCTTGCAGCCGCGCCGCTTGTCTGGCGAAGTGAACCTGCAGCGCCGCGGCGATGAACAGGTGGTCGGCGAGCGCTTCCACCGGAATGGAATCGGCCAGGACGGCGCGCACCATGGCGTCGTGCGTCAGCCGCTCGGCGCCTATGATGCGCGTTAGCGCCGCGTGCGCCGGCTCCGGCATGTCGATGTCGCGGGTCAGCGACAGCAGCCGATCAAGCGTCGCATCGAACGCGGCGTCGGCCGTGAAACGACTGCGATCGAGTGGCGGCATGCCGAATTCGCGCGCCCGTTCGCACGCGTCGGGAGCCGGCATGTCGGGCGCGGCGAGCCCGTCCTGCAGGTCGTGCTGGATGTCGCTGAGCGAAGCGAGGAAGCGCAGATAGGGCGCAAGGGCGTGGCCTTCGGACAGCGCCCGAAAGCGGTTGCCACGCGCGGCGAACAGCGTCTTTGGATCGGGAAGACGGACGAAAGGCGGCTCGGCGATTTTCCCGATCTGGACTGGATCGTGCCGAGGCGCGCCCGCGCTACTCATTGTTCACGAACCCTCCGGGTCACGTGGATATTGCAGAGCGGTACCAAGCTATATCCGGGCGCTGCTCCCGATAAATTGTCAATTCTTGCCGGTGACCAACTCCCGCAGCCACTTGCGATGATGCTTCCAGGCCCAGCCGCCGGTGACCCGGCCGCGGACCATTGCCGGCAACGAGCCGCGGAACCAGATCGCCGCGTAAACGTGGACGATCCACACGCAGATGATGGCGATCGCGGCGACATCGTGGACGAGGATGGCGATCCGCTTCTGCTCGAGCGTCGTGTACTGCGAGAAATATTCGTCCCAGCTCACCAGGCCGCTGACGATCAGCACCACGATCAGGATCGCCATCGCCCAAAAGACAATCTTCTGGCCGGCATTATACTTGCCGACGTCGGGCAACCGTTCCTCGTGCCCGGCGAGAAGATCGCGCAGGCGCGCCAGCCAGGTGCCGTCCTCCGCTTTCCAGAGATTCGCCTTCCAGAAACGCAGAAACAGGCCGGCGAAGCCGAAGAACAGAACGACACCGATCCACGGGTGGATGAAGCGCGTCGTCTGGCCGCCGGCAAACAGTGCGGTCAGAAAGAACAGGCTCGGAGCGAATAGCGCCAGCCCGGACAGCCCAAGCAGCACGAGGCTCGTTGCCGTGATCCAGTGGTTGATGCGGGCGGCGGTCGTATAGCGATCGACGATGACCGGATCGCCCGGATGCACCATGTCGCCGGGTTCCACGTCGTAGGCGCTCATGACGATTGGCCCTCAGCGAGCTGTTTGGCCTTTTCTTCGTCCTCGCGTGAAACCCGATTGGCGCCGGTGACGAGGTGATGGACGAAGCCGACCGCGGCAAAGGCGGCGATCGCCGCCAGCCCGGCGTACTTGCCGGCTCCTTTCCAGAGTTCAACCAGCGGGCTGATCCGCGGGTCCTTCGCCAGCCCGGCATAGAGCTCCGGCTGATCGGCGTGATGCAACACGTACATCACATGCGTGCCCTTGACCCCGGGAGGATCGTAGAGACCGGCATTGGCGAAGCCGCGCGATTTCAGATCCTTGATGCGTCCCTCGGCGTGTTGTTTCATCTCCTCCTTGGTGCCGAACACGATCGCATGCGTCGGGCAGGCCTTGGCGCAGGCCGGGCCTTGGCCGACCGCCACGCGATCGGAGCACAGCGTGCACTTGTAGGCTTTGTGATCGACCTGGGAGATGCGCGGGATATTGAACGGGCATCCTTTGACGCAGTAGCCGCAGCCGATGCACTTGTCGTGGTCGAAGTCGACGATGCCGTTGGAGTACTGCACGATGGCGCCGGGCGCCGGGCAGGCCTTGAGGCAGCCCGGGTCTTCGCAATGCATGCAGCCGTCCTTACGGATCAGCCATTCCAGGTTTTGCGTTTCCGGATTCACCCATTCGGTGAAGCGCATCACCGTGAACATGTTCGGCGTCAGATCCGACGGAATGGTATAGGAGCCGACGTTCTCGCCGACCGGAATGCGCTCATCATTCCATTCCAGGCAGGCCGCCTGGCAGGCCTTGCAGCCGATGCACTTCGACACGTCGATGAGCTTGGCCACCTCGGTGAGTTTCCTGGCCGGTGCCGGCACGCTCGAGGCGGAGCGCCGGACCAAGTCCTGTTCGCCGTAGAGCGCCGTGACGTCCTTGGTCGGCGACGGGGGCAGAACGAATTCGAAATTCGCCATGATCCCCTCCCTTATGCCACCGGCCCGGCGACGGGCTCGATATTGACCAGGAAGGCCTTGTACTCGGGCGTCTCAATGTCGGCGTCGCCGACAAAGGGCGTCAGCGAATTCGGCCCGAAGCCCTTCTTCGCCGCGCCCGTGAAGCCCCAATGCAGCGGAATACCGACGACGTGCACGGTCTTGCCGTCGCACTGCAGCGGCGTGATGCGCTTGGTGACCATGGCTTTCGCCCTGATCGATCCGCGCTTCGACCAGACCCGGACCCAGCCGCCGTCCTTGACGCCCTTCTCCTTCGCCAGTTGTTCGGAAATCTCGACGAAGAACTCCGGCTGCAGCGAGGCGTTCACCTCGTTGTGCTTGGTCCAGAAGTGGAAGTGCTCGGTGAGCCGGTAGGAGGTCGCCGCGTAGGGGTAGTCCTTGACGTCGCCGAACTGCGCCATGTCGTCCTTGAACACGCGGGCGGCGGGATTGCCGCGCACCTTCGGCGCAAGAACGTTGACCACCGGCGATTCGAACGGCTCGTAATGCGCCGGGAACGGCCCGTCGCGCATCATGCCGCAGGTGAACAGACGCGCGGTCCCTTCCGGGTTCATGATGAAGGGGCCGACGACGTCGGGCTTGGCGGCGGGAGCGATGTCGGGGACGTCGTAGCCGGTCCATTTGCTGCCGTCCCACCACAACAGCTTGCGGCTCGGATCCCACGGGTTGCCGTTCATGTCGGCCGACGCGCGATTATAGAGAATGCGGCGGTTGACCGGCCAGGACCACG
>JBKQQE010000733.1:0-2570 GCA_052326245.1 Xanthobacteraceae bacterium
CCTGGAATGTAATCCAGGCGCCGGCCGTGGGCGCGATGCGAATGCCAGTACCTAGTACCTAGCGGTTGCCGCCTCCGATCACGGCACGGACATTGTTGTCCGGACCGAAATCGTCGGCGCCGTCCACATAGAGCAAGCTGCTCAGCTTCGAGCGGGCGCGGTTGACCCTGCTTTTGATGGTCCCGACCGCACAGCCGCAGATGGCGGCCGCCGCCTCGTAGGAAAAGCCGGAAGCGCCGACAAGAATGAGGGCTTCCTTCTGATCCTGGGGCAGCTTGTCGAGCGCGACGCGAAACTCCTCGAATTCGAGGTGCTGCGTCTGCTCGGGCTGGGACTTCAGCGTCTTGGCGTAGCTGCCGTCGGCATCTTCCACCTCGCGCCGTCGCTTGCGATAGTCGGACCGGAACAGGTTGCGCAAGATCGTGAACAGCCATGCCGGCATGTTGGAGCCGGGCTGGAAGGACTCGATATTGGCAAGCGCCCGAAGCAGGGTTTCCTGCACCAGGTCGTCCGCACGGTCGCCGTTGCCGCTGAGCGAGATCGCGAAGGCACGCAAGCTTGGTACGCAAGCGAGCAGCTCATCGCGTAACTGTTTTGTGAGAGGCATCAGACCCTCCCATTGTCTTTGGCGGCAAGATCGTCGGCGTTGACCTCCGCACTTCCAAGCTGCTCGATCAGTTCCGCGAATCGGGGAGGAACCCCCTGGCGGACCACTTCGTCGTAGATCGCCCGCAGCTGATGACCAATTCGGGCCTGAATGTCGCCGCTCAGTCCGCCCGGCTTGGCTCCCGCGAGTCCTTTGGTGGATGGGGTCTTACCGTCTTTCATGACCTGTCCCGCAACGTCGCAAAGAGCTAAGCTCTTTAGATGGATTGCTTTTTTCTGCTTTCATTGGACTTTCCCAGCGACACCCAGGGCCGATCCGCCGGGTTTGCCAAAATCGTAATTCGGTTGCCGCGATAAAGTTCCAGGCGATCGAGGAACAATATTCGTTGTAAAGAGTCATACGTCTGGTCGAAACCGGGCCCTGCTTCACAGGGCCGTGATCCAGTGAAATCGATTGGAGGGGGAATGTTGCGTTCCCAAATTGTTGCCGAACATCTGCCGCTGCTGCGCCGCTACGCGCGGGCGCTGACCGGAAGCCAGTCATCGGGCGACGCCTACGTCGCCGCAATGCTGGAGGCGCTGTTACAGGATCAGACCCTGCTCGATGAAAGCCAGGGCCCGCGCGCGGGTCTGTTTCGGCTGTTCACGCGGATCTGGAATTCGGTCGGCGTCAACGACGAGCCCGACGTCAACGTGACGCTGGGGGCTTCGGAGCGGCGCCTCTCGAACATCACGCCGTTGCCGCGCCAGGCGTTCCTGCTGCTGTCGCTCGAGGGATTCTCGGAAGCGCAGGCGGCTTATATCCTCGACATCGACGTCGCCGACGTGCGGCGCCTGGCCGACGCGGCCGGCCGCGAACTGGCCGCGGAAATCGCCACCGACGTTCTCATCATCGAGGACGAGACTTTCATCGCGATGGATCTGGAGAGCCTGATCCGCAACCTCGGCCACAACGTCATCGGCGTGGCGCGCACCCATGCCGATGCCATCGCGCTCGCCAGCAGCCAGCGGCCCGGCCTGATCCTGGCGGATATCCAGCTTGCCGATGGCAGCTCCGGGCTCGACGCGGTGAACGAGCTGTTGCGCCGCTTCGAGGTGCCCGTGGTGTTCATCACCGCCTATCCGGAGCGCTTCCTGACCGGCGAGCGTCCCGAGCCGGCATTCCTGATTTCCAAGCCGTTCCAGCCGGCCATGGTGTCGGCGGTGGCGAGCCAGGCGCTGTTCTTCCAGCGCAATTCGCGCAACCGGAGCGCCGCATAAGAAGAGCGGGTCTGATCGCCGCACCGGCAAGCGACGCCGCCGGGCGGTCGACCTCGTGCGATCGGCTGCCGAATCTCCGAATCCACCTGCTTCCCCGTTGGAAATCCCGGCGCGCCGCGCGACTGGGGAAGCGGGACGTCGCCGGCATCACCGCGACGACGTCCCGCCTCTCGCCGGCTAGTCAGGGGCAGCGGAGTAACCGGCGCCCGAATTGACGCGCAACGGCGGCGTTCGTTCCGCGCGAAAAGTTGATTTTTCCAAACCCGAGATTTGCTGGGCGACCTCGGTTCGCGTTGGAACCAGTGGCGGTCACAATCGTTAATTCGGCTGTTGCCGTCGTGCTCTCATTCGCGCTTTCGCGGCCAGGCACACGCAAAACTCGAAAATTCGAACGGCTAAGCCGGGCCGACGCAGAGCCTGGCGGGATTCAGGGTGTCGTCATGGGCTATTTTTCGGCGTCACGCGTCGCGGTGGTGTCATTCAGCGTACTGGCCGCATGGGTCGCGCTGGCCGGAGTCGATCTCGGAGTTCGCTCCGAAAACCGCTGGGTCGATCTCGGACAGGTGATCCGCGGCTTCGGCGGCGATGTCGCGCCGACCGTGAATCGTCTGGCCAAGGGCGATCGCGGCGTGCTGCTGCCGGGATCGGGCGAGACCACGATCCTCTCGTTTCAACCCTTTGGCCAGGCCAACGCCTCGGTGGTG
>JBKQQE010000734.1:0-4047 GCA_052326245.1 Xanthobacteraceae bacterium
TCGAAGCTGCACTCGTTCTCGGTGATCGCCCGCAATTCATCGTTCATCTACAAGGGCAAGTCGGTGCATATGAAGCAGGTCGCCGAGGAGCTGGGCGTCGGTTATGTGGTGGAGGGCAGCGTGCGCAGGGGCGGCGATCGCATCCGCATCACCGCACAGCTCAACGACACCGCCACCGGCAGCCATCTCTGGGCCGAGCGCTACGACCGGGAGCTTGCCGACGTCTTCGCCGTGCAGGACGAGATCACCGATGCCATCGTCGCGGCGATCGAACCGCGGCTGTACGCCGCCGAGAACTTCCGCGCCAGCCGCAAACCGCCCGACAGCATGGACGCCTGGGAGCTGTTGATGCGGGCGCTGTCGCATTTCTGGCGCGTGACGCGGGAGGATAATGTGGTCGCGCAGGCGCTGCTGGAGAAGGCGGTCGCTATTGATCCGAACTACGGCCGTGCGCTCGGCGTGCTTGCGACCAGCCACGGCTTTTGCGCCCATATGGGATGGGAGGATATCGCAACTGCTGCGCCGATCGCCGAACGGGCGGCGCTCGCTGCCATTGCAGCCGACGGCGAAGACCCCTGGGCGCATTTCGCGCTGGGCGGTGTTCACATGATTACGCGGCGCTTCGATGATTCCCTCGCCGCGTTCGAGGCGGCGCTGCGGCTCAATCCGAGTTTCTCGATAGCTCAGGCATATTACGGCCTGACGCTTTCCTATTGCGGACGGTGGGAAGAGGGCGCCCTGGCGGCCGGGCGCGCGCTCCGGCTGAGCCCGAGCGATCCGTTCTCAGCGGTTTATTACGGCGTTGCGGGCTATGCGCAGTTCGTGGGCCGCAATTACGAGGAGGCGATTCGGCTGGCACGCCAGGGCATCCGTCAGCGCGGCGATTTCGTCGGCGCGCACCGGGTCCTGACCGCGGCCGCCGGCATGGACGGTCAGCGCGACATCGCCGCAGCCGCACTCCGCGAGCTGCGCCGCATTCAGCCCAACATCTCGCTGGAGTGGATCGCCAGAGAAATACCGACAAGACTGGATTCCGAGCGGGAGCACTACCTGGAAGGCTTCCGCCGGGCGGGATTGGATTAGCGCGGTCGTGGATTTTCCCGCGGCTCGATTTGGACAGGATCAAGCAGGGGCTCCGGAGAGCTCATCCACTCGATGTACGTGCAAGGCGATCAAATCGGCCACCTCACTGGCGTGCGTTGCGATCATGAAATGTGCAGCTCCATCAATCTTCACGGAGGCCGCTCCGCCCAGACGCTCGCCGAGCAGCGCATTTGCGCGCTGCACGGCCGGGTGGCTGGCTCCGCCCCAGACGACGAGGCCGGGAATACGAGTGGTGGCAAGCGAAGCTGCCGATAGCGAAAAGCCGTATGCGCTTGCCCAATCAAGGATGTTGGCTCGCGTCGTTTCCATGGCGTAGCTACGGACCCGCGGTGGCCACGAGGCAAAGGTTCCGGCGCCACCGTAAAAATCGATCATCGCTGCGATCGCTTCGACGTTTCCCCTGTCGAAATCGGCGAAATACGACTGGGTCATTTGACGGAATGCGCGGTAGTGCCGATCGTCCTGCTCGTTTCGCAACACCTGCACCGCCGGGGCCTCGAGGATCGCGAGGCTGGCCACGGCCACCCGATTGCGGAGCGCCACGGCGAGCGCGACCAGGCCGCCAAAGGAATGACCGACCAGATGAACGGGACACCCGGCCTTTCGAATGACCGACTCCAGCGCGTCGGCCTCGTGGGAAATGGAAGGATCGCGCGTTGTCCGACGTTCGGCGGTGCCGCCATAACCGAGCAAGCTCGTGGTGACGCAGCGAAATCGGCTGCCCCACGCCGCGATCACCGGTCGCCACGCGGCCCCGGTGCTGCACGATCCCGGCACCAGCACAATCGTTGGTCCGGCCCCGGTCTCGTGGTAGTCGACGCGGCCACGCTCTTCCTCGATCATGACGAGAGTCCTGCTGTTGGGCCGGGTTGCGACAGGATCGGCACCGGCGAGCTCCGGTGCCGACATGTGATCCGGGCCGCACTGGATCAATCAGGTCGACTTGCGCCAGGGCACCAGCATCGACACACGGTCCCTGTAGCGGCGGTAGTCGTCGCCAAAGACCTCGAGCAGATCGCGCTCCTCCAGCATGGCGCCGACGACGATATATGCCGTGGTCACCGTTGCGAACAGCAGGTGCCCGACCGTCATCGTCGGTGTCGCCCAGAACGCGATGATGAATCCGAGATAGATCGGATGCCGGACGAACTTGTAGTAAAGCGGGGTACGGAATCGCGGCGCCGGCATCGGACGGCCGACGAGATTGGTGGCGATCTGCTGAAGTCCGAACAGCTCGAAATGATTGATGAGGAACGTGCTGGTCAGCACGACGAACCAGCCAGCCAGCGAGAGGCCGAAGATCGCCATGGCGATGGCCGGATCGTCGATCCGCCAAACTACGGTCGGAACCGGACACCACTGCCAGACGAGCAGGATCAGCGCGAGACTGGCAAGCAGCACGTAGGTGCTGCGCTCGACCGATTTCGGCACGTACCGCGTCCACCATTCCTTGAACTGCCGACGCGCCATCACGCTGTGTTGCACGGCGAATAGCGACATCAAGAGGATTTTGATGATGAGCGCATGGGCCACCGGCACGACCGTGCCCGTGTCGATGCTCTTTGGCACGACCAGGCCCGATACAAAGCCGATGGCGTAGAGAAATACGCCGAAGAACACGAGATAGGCGACGAGTCCGTAGAGAAATGCGGTGATTCTGGCTACTATACCAGGTGCGGTGTCCCGACTGATCGCATGGGTTTGGGTCATGGTTTCCTCCGGCGGCTGCGATTCGCTGATCGCGATCGAGATGACCTGAGGATGCCGGGAACGGGACCCTAAAGTCCTCGCCGGGCGCTTGATTTTTTCCTGAGAAGGTCTTGATTGTTTCTTTAGAGCGTCGCCGTGGTCCGGATGGGGGGCGCAAGTGCAATTTCGGTTTGGCGATCTTACACTTGATACCGATCGGCGCGAACTTCGCTGCAGATCCGATGTCATTTCCGTCGAGCCGCAGGTGTTCGATCTGCTGGTTTACCTGGTGCAGAACCGCGACCGGGTCGTCAGCAAGGATGATCTCATCGCTTCAGTGTGGGGCGGCAGGGTCGTGTCGGATTCGACCCTGACCAGCCGGATCAACGCGGCTCGCAAGGCGGTCGGCGACAGCGGCGACGCCCAGAAGCTCATCCGCACCATTCCGCGCAAGGGCTTCCGCTTTGTCGGGGCCGTCCGCGTCGAGCCAGGCGGTGAGGCGGCACCCCCCGGCGGACCGTCGCTGGATAGACCCCAGGGGCAATCGCGCCCGGGCGCACCGCTGCGGAACCGGCCCTTCATCGCCGTGCTTCCGTTCACCAACATGAGCGGCGACCCGGAGCAGGAGTATTTCTCCGACGGCATCACCGAGGACATCATCACTGCGCTGTCCAAACTGCGCTGGTTCTTCGTGATCGCGCGCAACTCCTCGTTCATCTACAAGGGCAGGGCCGTGCACATGAAGCTCATCGCCGAGGAACTCGGTGTCGACTACGTCGTCGAGGGCAGCGTTCGCAAGAGTGGCGATCGCGTGCGCATCACGGCTCAACTCAACGACGTCACGACCGGGAGCCACATCTGGGCGGAGCATTATGACCGCGGCGTCGCCGACGTGTTCGCGGTGCAGGACGAAATCACCGAGGCGATCGTCGCCGCGATCGAGCCTCAGCTCTATGCGGCGGAAAATTTTCGCGCCCAGCGCAAGCAGCCGGACAGCATGGATGCGTGGGACCTGCTGATGTGGGCGCTGAATATATGGCTGGTGGCAAGCACGCCGAGCGCCTGACCGTAGCCGGGATCGATGGCGATCGCCTTCTCCAGCAGCGCCTGCGCGACCAGATTGTCCTGTCGCGTCACCCGCCAGTAGTGCGACAGCGCCCGCATCAGCAGGTCCCACGCATCCATGCTGTCCGGCTGCTTGCGCTGGGCGCGAAAATTTTCCGCCGCATAGAGCTGAGGCTCGATCGCGGCGAC
>JBKQQE010000735.1:0-23679 GCA_052326245.1 Xanthobacteraceae bacterium
CGCCTGTCCCTCAAGTCGATCCCTTCCAGAATGGAATGAATGTAAGAACAGCGCAACGTTAGCGCCATACTCGCCGGGCCGGGTGCTGGAAACTGGATCGTAACCCGCATTTCGCTATGATCGTGCCGTGACCCGCGCGCCCACCATCCTCGTGTTCGATTCCGGCCTCGGCGGCCTCACCGTGTTCCGCGAGATCGTCAAGGCGCGCCCAGACGCGGCCTATGTCTATGTCGCCGACGACGCCTTCTTTCCCTACGGCCATCACAGCGAAGCCGACATCATAGCCCGCGTGGTGCCGCTGATCGGCGACCTGATCGCGGCGCATGCGCCGGACCTGGTGGTGATCGCCTGCAATACCGCGTCGACCCTGGTGATGACGCAGTTGCGCGAGGCCTATGCGGTGCCGTTCGTCGGCACCGTCCCGGCGATCAAGCCCGCCTGTGCTGCATCGCAAACGCGGCGGGTGTCGGTGCTGGGGACCAGGGGCACCGTGCGCCGCGAATACACGAGGGGCCTGATCCGCGATTTCGCCCAGGGCTGCGATGTGACCCTGGTCGGCGCCGCCAATCTTGCGTCGCTCGCCGAGGCGGCGTTCCGGGGCGAGGCCGTCACGGATGCCGACATCGCCGCGGAAATCACGCCGTGTTTCGTCGACGGCGCGGCGCGCACCGACACCGTGGTGCTGGCCTGCACGCATTATCCGCTGCTGGTGGAGCGGTTCGCGGCGCTGGCGCCCTGGCCGGTCGACTGGATCGACCCGGCGCCCGCGATTGCACGGCGCAGCGCCGATCTCGTCAGCGCCCTGCCGTCGCGCGGGGCCGCTGCCTCCCCCGCGCAGTTCATCTTCACCTCGGGCGCGACGCCAGGCCCGGTATTGGCGCGGGCGCTGGCGCCGTTTTTCGGCGGCCGCCTGCTGGCAGGCGCCACGTCGTCGTAAGGCATCGCCATGCCCGTGATCGCCTGCCTGCACACCGCCGACAGCAACGTGGCCGTGTTCGAGGCCGCCGCGCGCGACATGGCCATGCCGGAGCTCACCCTCACCCACTATGTTCGCGCCGACCTCCTCGCCGCGGCGGAGCGGCATGGCGCCATGACGCCGGCCCTCGCCGCGGAGACCGGCCAATTGCTGGCCGAGCTCAGCCGCAACGCCGATGCGGTGCTGTTGACCTGTTCGACGCTCGGCCCGGCCGTCGAGGTCGTGTCGGGCGCGCCAAAGCCGGTCCTGCGGGTGGATGCCGCGCTCGCCGATCTCGCGGTAAAGGCAGGCGGACGGGTCGTCGTGCTGGTCGCGGCGCCGACCACTCTGGCCCCGACGCGGGCCCTGTTCGTGGCCGCGGCGCGCGCCAACGGCGCGGAGGTTGCCGTGCGCCTGGTGGACGGCGCCTGGGACCTGATCAAGGCCGGCGACCCCGAGCGGTATCTCTCGGCCATCGCCGCGGCGGCGGATGAGGCGGCGGGTGCCGGCGCGGACGAGGTCGCCCTCGCCCAGGCCTCCATGGCGGCCGCGGCCCGGCTGACGCGCTCCGCCCGGCGGCCGCTGACGAGTCCCGCGGCGGGGCTTGCCGGGGCGGTCGCGGCGGCGTTGCCGTCGGGCGGTACAATCCTATAAAATCGACCGAAATCGGCCCGAACCGGGCGCAAAAGCGCCGCCTTTACCGGTCCCGGACGGTTGACCCGCCGCTGGAATTGCCCTAGACACCCCCCTGCGCGCGGGCCGGCTTCGGCCCGCGTTGCGTTTCGCGACCCGTGGTCCTCTCCATCAGCTTTTGAAGGCGGACCTGTCGGCTCCGGGCCTTGCCCGAGCACAGGAGGGCGCGATCCTCACACTCTGACACTCACAATGAGGACGCGATGACAAAGCGCAGCGAGTCGAAATACAAGATCGACCGACGTATGGGCCAGAACATCTGGGGCCGCCCGAAGAGCCCCGTGAACAAGCGCGAGTACGGTCCCGGCCAGCACGGCCAGCGCCGCAAGGGCAAGCTCTCCGACTTCGGCGTGCAGCTGCGCGCCAAGCAGAAGCTCAAGGGCTACTACGCCAACATTTCCGAGCGCCAGTTCCACGCCATCTACGTGGAAGCGACCCGCCTGAAGGGCGATTCCGGCGCCAACCTGATCGGCCTCCTGGAGCGCCGCCTCGACACCGTGATCTACCGCGCCAAGTTCGTCTCCACCATGTTCGCCGCGCGCCAGTTCATCAATCACGGCCACGTCAAGGTGAACGGCAAGCGCGTCAACATCGCCAGCTACAAGGTCAAGGTCGGCGACGTCATCGAGATCAAGGAATCCTCCAAGCAGCTCACCCATGTGCTCGAGGCCAACCAGCTCGGCGAGCGCGACGTTCCGGACTTCATCGAGGTCGATCACGGCAAGCAGGTTGCCAAGTTCAACCGCATCCCGGCCCTGTCCGAGGTGCCGTTCCCCGTGCAGATGGAACCGCATCTGATCGTCGAATTCTATTCGCGCTGATCGATCGCCTCGATCGCGCCGCCCGATTGCGAAAGGCCCCGGTTTCCGGGGCCTTTTTCATGCCTGCCCGCCTTGTCCGCGGCGTGCCGGCCGTTACTGTTGCAACAATTGCCGCATCCGGGTGTCCACCATGGCCTATATCCCCGCCGCCGCCGATCCGACCCTGCCGCCGGTCCGCATCAATCTTCTCTCGGATACCCAGACCAAACCCTCTCCGGCGATGCGCGAGGCCATCGCCCGCGCCGAGGTCGGCGACGAGCAGTTCGGCATGGATCCGACCGTCGACGAACTGTGCGCGCGCACGGCCGAGTTGCTTGGAAAGGAAGCGGCGGTGTTCATGCCGTCGGGCACCATGTGCAACGTCGCCGCCGAACTCACCCATTGCCGGCCCGGCGACGAGATCCTGGCCCACGAGACCGCGCACATCCTCACCAGCGAGGGCGGCGCCCATGCCGCGCTCGGCGGCCTGCAGATCCTGCCGCTGACGGGCGCGCGGGGCCAGTTCTCGGTCGCGACGCTCACCGCGGCGTTGCGCGAACCATCGCGCTACGCGCCGCGCCAGGCGCTGGTCAGCGCCGAGCAGACCGCCAATATCGGCGGCGGCACCGTGTGGTCGAAGGATGATCTCGCTGCGGTCGCAGCCGTGGCCAGGGCGGCAAACCTCGCCACCCATCTCGACGGTGCGCGGCTGATGAACGCGGTGGTCGCCGCCGGCGTTCCGGCGCGCGCGTTCGCGGCGGATTGGGACAGCGTCTGGATCGACTTCACCAAGGGCCTCGGCGCGCCGCTCGGCGCCGTGCTGGCGGGATCGTGGCTCTTCATCGACGAGGTCTGGCGCTGGAAGCAGCGCCTCGGCGGCGCGATGCGCCAGGCCGGGCTGTGCGCCGCGGCCTGCCTCTACGCGCTCGACCACAACGTCCAGCGCCTCGCCGACGATCATGCCGAGGCCCGCCGGCTCGCGGCAGGGCTTTCGCAGATCGCGGGCTTCGAGGTGCAGATGCCGGAAACCAACCTGGTGTTCTTCGATTGCCGGGGCGCCGGGCTTGCGACGTCCGAGCTGATCGCGGGACTGCGTCGCCACGGCGTCCTGGTCGGCGCGCTGGGGGGACGCGTGCGCGCCTGCACCCATCTCGACGTCAGTGCCGCCATGGTCGACGAAACGCTGGCGCTGGTGCGCACGCTGGCGCGCGGCGCGTAAATCGTTGCTTCGGGTTATGGCGTCGGCGTCAGCGCCTCGTAGACCATCTTCTTGAACTCGGGCCAGATGCGGCCGCGCTGGGATGGCGACTGCATCATGAGCAGAACGAACATGTCGAGCTTCGGGTCGACGAAGAAATAGGTGCCGCCGGAACCGGTCCACCCGAATTCGCCGATCGAGCCCGGCGCATTGAAGCGGCCAGGGCTGATGCGGACGCTGACGCCGAGCCCGTAGCCGTAGCCGTCGCCGGGAAAGTAGTAGTCCCCGAGCCGCACCGCCGTCGCCGGCGCGATGTGGTTCGCCGTCATGGTCGCAAAAGCGGCCGGGCTGAGATAGCGCCGGCCCTCCAGGCTGCCGCCGTTGAGCAGCATCTGGGCGAACCGCGCATAGTCGCCGACGGTCGACACCAGGCCGGTGCCGCCCGCCTCGAAATCGACCGGATAGAGCACATCGCGGTGCATGGCGGCGGCAGGGTCCACCTCGCTGGCAAGCGGATTGGCGAGGAGGGGAAATCTGGCCGGGTCCGCGACGTAGTAGGCGGTCCGCGTCATGCCGAGCGGATTGAGCAGCATCTCCTTCATGGCCTGGTACAGCGATTTGCCCGTCACGATCTCGATCACGCGGCCGAGCACCTCCAACGAGAGGCCATAGTCCCACACCGTGCCCGGCTGCTCGACGAGCGGCAGCTGGGCCAGGCGATCCACCAGGACTTCACTGGTGAGGTGTCCACGAAACAGGTCGGCCGCGACATAGGCCTTGCGCACCAGGCTGATGTGGAGGCCATAGAAGCCGTAGGTGAGGCCGGACGACTGCCGCAACAGGTCTTCGATCGTGATCTCTCGCTGCAGCGGCTCGAGTTCGAGGCGCGGTGCACCGTCCGGACCTGGGCGCTCGACGCCGACCTTGACGTCGGCGAAGGCTGGGATGAACTTCGATAGCGGATCGTCGAGCCTGAGCCTGCCCTGATCGATCAGCATCATGGCCATTGCCGCGGTGATCGGCTTGGTCATGGAGAACACGCGGAAGATCGTATCCGGCGTCATCGCCAGACCGGTCGCGGCGTCGCGGATTCCAAAACACGTGAGATGGGCCGGGCGGCCGTGGCGCTGGATCAGGACGATGGCGCCGGGAATGGTCCCTGCGGACACCTCGTGCGCAAAATAGCCGTCGAGGCGCGCGAGCCCGGCCTCAGAAAACCCCGCCGGAGCAGTGCCGGCGTCGGTGGCGGCGCACGCCGCGCCTTCGGCGGCGGCTGCATTGGCCCACATGATCGCGGCCAGCGCGAGCGCACCAAGTCTGAGAAACGCCGGGGCGGTCATCGCCAACCGCCCCATCCGAATCCGATCAGGAAGCCGGCTGGGCGACGACGCCCTTTTCGCTGAACAGCTGCTGCAATTCACCGGCCTGGAACATCTCGCGCACGATGTCGCAGCCGCCCACGAACTCGCCCTTGACGTAGAGCTGCGGTATGGTCGGCCAGTTCGAATACATCTTGATGCCGTCGCGCAGCTCCGGTGATTCCAGCACGTTCAGTCCCTTGAACGGCACGCCGACGTGGTCGAGGATCTGCACCACCTGGCCGGAGAACCCGCACTGCGGAAACTGCGGCGTGCCCTTCATGAACAGCACGACGTCGTTGGACTTCACTTCGTTTTCGATGAATTGCTCGATGCTCATTGATCCGATCCTCGGCCTTGCTCGCGGCCGTCGCTGCGCGCCGGAGCCACCCGGCCAGTTATCATGGTCCGGATATATGTAGCCGAAACAGTTTTGCATCCCAAACACATTTCCGCGTTCGGCCCGACGTAACGGCGGCCTCGGGCCGGCGTAGGAACAGGGGGCGGCGGCGGGGGCCGTCCCCCCCTGTTTTTGTCCTCCCGGCCACCTATCTTGCAGAAGACGGTGACCGGGAACCGTTCCCGGGCTGCAACGTTCTTCTCCCCAAACCGGAGGCCTGCGTGACGTCACCAGCCGCGAGCGCCCCGCTCCCCTCGCCCCTTGTCCCGTCATCCCCCGCAGGCCGCACCGCAGAATTGCTGTGCGCCTTCAAGGCTGTGCGCGACGAGACCGAACGCCGCGCCGCGCCGCTGTCGGCCGAGGACCAGACGGTTCAGTCGATGCCCGACGCCAGCCCGGCCAAGTGGCACCGCGCCCATACCACCTGGTTTTTCGAGCAGTTTCTGCTGGCAGCCCACGCCCCGGGCTATCGGCCCTTCGATCCTGACTACGCCTATTTGTTCAATTCCTATTATGTCTCCGCCGGCCCCCGCCATGCCCGCAACCAGCGCGGTCTCTTGACCCGGCCCGGCGCCGCCGAGGTCACCGCCTATCGCCGCCACGTCGACGCGGCGGTGGAGCGTTTTCTCGCCGGCTGCGACGACGCCATGCTGGACAAGGTCGCGCCGTTGATCGAGGTCGGGCTCAACCACGAGCAACAGCACCAGGAACTGCTGCTGACCGACATCCTGCATGCGTTCTCGTGCAACCCGCTGCCACCGGCCTACGACCGCAACTGGTCGCCGCCGCGCGCGCACCGCGGCGGTGATTCCGAGGTCGTGCTGGGCGAAGGCATCCACACCATCGGGCACCAGCCCGACACGTTTCATTTCGACAACGAGAAGCCAGCGCACCGCGCGCTGGTCGGTCCGGTGAAACTGTCGCGCCACCTCGTCACCAACCGCGAATGGCTGGCCTTCATGCAGGACGGCGGCTATCGGCGGCCGATCCTGTGGCTGATGGACGGCTTCGCTGCCGCGACCAGCGAGGAATGGACCGCGCCCGGCTACTGGCGCGAGCTCGATGGTCGCTGGCATTGCCTGACGCTTGGCGGCCTCGCGCCGATCGACCCCGACGCCCCGGTCTGCCACGTCAGCTACTACGAGGCGGACGCCTTCGCGCGCTGGAGCGGCAAGCACCTGCCGACCGAGATGGAGTGGGAGGTCGCGGCCCGGGCCGGCGCCCTCAACGACGCCTTCGGCGTGGCCTGGCAGTGGACCCGCAGCGCCTACGCGCCCTATCCCGGCTACCGCGCCATCGACGGCGCGCTCGGCGAGTACAACGGCAAGTTCATGGTCAACCAGCTGGTGCTGCGCGGATCGTCGCTGGCGACGCCGCAAGGGCACAGCCGGGTGAGCTATCGCAATTTCTTCTATCCCCACCAGCGCTGGCAGTTCACCGGCCTGCGCCTCGCAGATTACGCGCTCTGAGCTGCGCCCAGCCCCGCCAACCGATCACGGGAGTTCGTCATGAATGTGCATTCCTCGAGGCTTGACGGCGCCCGCCGCCTGAGCTCCGCAGCGAACGCGCTCAACGCGGCGTTTGCGGCCGACGTGCTGGCCGGGCTCGCCCATCAGCCGAAATACCTGGCGCCGAAATATTTCTATGACGCCGCCGGGTCCGAACTGTTCGAGCAGATCACCCGGCTGCCGGAATATTACCCGACCCGCACCGAACTCGGCATTTTGCGCGATCACGGCCACGACATCGCGGCCTTCGTTCCAGACGGCGCCGCGCTGATCGAGTTCGGCGCCGGCGCCACCACCAAGGTGCGGCTCTTGCTCGAGCGCGGCGGACTTGCCGGCCGGCTCGGGGCCTATGTGCCGGTCGATATTTCCGGCGACTTCCTGCAGCAGCAGGCCCGCGAACTCGGCCGCGACCTTCCGGACCTCAAGGTGCTGCCGGTGACCGCCGATTTCACCGCGCCGTTCGCGCTGCCCGAGGCGATCGCGGCGATGCCGCGGGTCGGCTTCTTTCCCGGCTCGACGCTCGGCAATTTCGAGCCGCAGGAGGCGGCGGCGTTCCTGCAGGGCGCGCGCGCCATCCTGGGCCGCCGCGCGCGGCTCATTATCGGCATCGACCTGGAAAAGGATGTGGCGCTGCTGGAGCCGGCCTATGACGACGCCGCCGGCGTCACCGCCCGCTTCAACCTCAACCTGCTCGCCCGCATCAACCGCGAACTCGACGGCGATTTCGAGCTTTCAGCCTTCGCGCACCGCGCGCTCTACCGCCGCGAGCGCCACCGCATCGAGATGCACCTCGTCAGCCGCGCCGCGCAGACCGTCCACGTGCTCGGCCGCAGTATCGCGTTCCGCGGCGGCGAGAGCATCCACACCGAAAACAGCTACAAATACAGCCTCGACCGCTTCGCCCTGCTGGCGGCCTCGGCGGGCTGGACGCCGCTGCAGTCGTGGACCGACGCCAACGGCCTTTTCTCCGTGCACGCGCTCGGAGGGGTTTAGGAAACCGCAGGCCCGCCGCGCAGCGACAGCGCCTCCCAGAGCGCGACGACGCCCAGGATCAGCGTCGCCGTGGCGGAGATCTCGAGCGGCGAGAGAAACCAGGACGCCGCCGCGAGCCCCAGCAGCGCCGCGATCCCGGCGAGATGCGAGGGCTGCAGCCAGCCGCGCACAGCCCACTTGAACAGGATGGTTCCGACCAGGAACAGCAGCGGCCCGCCGGTGGCGCTGAGGACGAGCGCGATACTGGCCTTTTCTTGCGGATGCGCCAGCACCAGTTCGTTGGCCACCGCCGCGACAATGATGCCCGCCACGATCGGCATGTGAAAGTAAGTATAGGCGAGCCGCGCGATGCGGCCCGGGTCAGCGGCGCCGGAAATGCGCTCTGCGCCCGCCTCGGCGCCCTTGTGAAAATAGATCCACCACATGGCGATGCTGCCGACGAACGAGCCGAGAAACGCCGCGGCGTTGGCTTGCGTCCAGGCGAGGTCGGCAAAGGTCGCGCCGGTCACCAGCACCGATTCTCCCAGCGCGATGATGATGAAGCCGGCGCAGCGCTCCGCCATGTGGCCGCCTTCGACATTCCAGTCGTCGATCGAGGAGGCGCCGAGCCCGGGCAGCCAGAATCGCGCCACCGGCCCGCAATATTCGATCGCGATCGCGACCACCCAGAGCCCGAGCCGCAGGCTGTCCCCGGCCAGCCCGCCCGCCACCCAGAACACGCCGCTGCATGACAGCCAGATCAGGATGCGGACGAAGTTCATCCGCATCCCGGCTTCCGACGCCGGCAGCAGCCACACCGTCACGGCCGAGCGGCCGGCCTGGATGGCGGCAAAGGCGATGCCAAAGGCGAGCCCCCGCGCGCCGAAGGCTTCCGGCAGCGAGGTCGACAGCACGAGGCCACCGAGCATCAGGAAAAACAGCAGGACGCGGACCGGGGGCTGGTCCGGATCGAGCCAGTTGGTGACCCACGCCGTGTAGATCCAGGCCCACCACACCGCCAAGAACAGCAGCGTGATGTGCAGCACGCCCTGCGGCGACAGATCCTTCAGCAGCGTGTGGGAGATCTGGGTGACCGCGAACACGAACACCAGGTCGAAAAACAGTTCGACGGAGGTCACGCGGTGGTGCTGGTGGGGCGCGCGCCGCCGCAGCATCGACGTCCGCGCGGCCTCGCTCATGCGGCCGCCGCGCCGCGCGGGTCCCGGATCACTTCTCCGGCGTGCCGGTCTGCAGCGCCAGCGCGTGCAGGAGCCCGCCCATCTGGCCCTTCAGGGACTGGTAGACGATCTGGTGCTGCTGCACGCGGGACTTGCCCCGGAAGGATTCGGAGATGACTGTCGCGGCATAGTGGTCGCCGTCCCCGGCGAGGTCACGGATGGTGACGGTCGCATCGGGAATAGCGGCCTTGATCATGGTCTCGATATCCCGCGCATCCATTGGCATTGAAACTCTCCAGACTCCCCGCGAATCGCGGCGCAACGTGCGGCGCCGCAGGCTCAATCGCAATCTAGCGTGAAGCCCCTCTTCCGTCACGCATTCCGACCCCATATCAGCCCCTATGGAAGGCGGTATCCACGCCCCAGCAGAGGTCCCCATGAAGACACCCGGTCCCGACCACCCGATCACGATCACGTCAACGCCCGGCCGCGTCCGGGTATCGCGCGACGGCACCGCCGTGGCCGACACCACCCATGCGCTGACGCTCAGGGAGGCAAGCTACCCGCCGGTGCAGTACGTTCCGCGAACCGACGCCAACCGGGAGGTCCTGATCCCGAGCCAACTCGTCACCCACTGTCCCTACAAGGGCGATGCCAGCTATTTCAGCATCAAGGTCGGCGACCGGCTGATCGAAGATGCGATCTGGAGCTACGAGCAGCCCTACGAGGCCGTCAAGGCCATCGCCGGCCACCTCGCGTTCTATCCCGACAAGGTCACGATCGAGCAGATCACCAGCTGAGCGCCGTTTAGCGGCCGCGCAGGCGGTCGCGGTCAAGCCGCGCGGATTCGGTCACGAAGTCGATCACCGACCGGACCACCGGCAGGGCCGCGAGGTCGGGATGGGCGAGCAGCCACATGTCCGACATGCCCGCGAGCTTGCGCGGCGCGACCCGGACCAGGTCGGGATAGGCGTCGCCGGCGATGCACGACAGCGCGCAGATGCCGATCCCGGCGCGCGCGGCCGCGAGCATGTCCGACTGCGACGAGCACCGCATCACCACGGTTGCGTCACGCGCCACGCGATCGCTCCAGCGCCCGAGTTCGGCGTTGGAGGCCTTGTCGGCGAAGCCGATGATCCGGTGCCTGCCCCAGTCCTCCTTGCGCTCGGGCAGCGGATGTTGCGCGGCGTAGTCGCGCGAGGCGTAGAAGCCGACGCCGAGGCGAGCAATCTTGCGGCCGACCAGGTTTTCGTCGCCGCTCTGATAGACCCGAAGCACGATATCGGCGTCGCGCCTGAGCACGCTGACGGGAAACGGATGGGTCACCAGGTTGATTTCCACGTCGCCGTGGCTTTGCAGGAATTCCGCCAGATGCGGCATCAGCCAGTACACCGCGAGCGTCGGGCCGATCGACAACCTGACGGCGCCGCGCGCCCGTACGCCGGTGGCCGAGACCGCGGCCTCGGCGCGAAGCGCCGCCGCCGCCATCACCTGGACGTGCTCGCGGAAATCCCGGCCCTGCTGGGTCAGCGCCAGCCCGTCGGTGGAGCGGGCAAACAGCTTGGTCCCGAGCTGGGCCTCCAGCGCCGCGATGCCCCGGCCGATGGTCGGATGGCTGGTGCGCAGCCGGCGCGCCGCGGCGAGATAGCTGCCGGCGTCGGCGACCGCCATGAAGATGCGGCAGAGGTCCCAGTCCATTGTACAATCCTGATTAGCGGACTGTACAAAATCAAACATCTGGCGGCGGCCGGTCAAGGGCTATGAATCGGGCCTCCTCGCACCACGGATGGCCCCCATGCCGCTTCCCGCTTCGCTTGACGGAACCCTCGACCTGCCGGTCATCGGTTCCCCGCTGTTCATCGTGTCAGGTCCGGAACTGGTCATCGCCCAGTGCAAGGCCGGCATCGTCGGCTCGTTTCCGGCGCTCAATGCCCGCACGGTCGAGAAACTCGATGAATGGCTGACGCGCATCGGCGACGAGCTTGGCGAGTACAAGGCGCTCAACCCCGGCAGCAAGGTCGCCCCCTACGCGGTCAACCAGATCTGCCACGCCTCCAACGACCGCCTGATGCGCGACATGGAAACCTGCGTCAAGCACCGGGTGCCGATCATCATCACGTCGCTGCGTCCGCCCGCCGAAATCGTCGAGGCCGCGCATTCCTACGGTGGCGTCGTGTTCCACGACGTCATCAACGTCAAGCATGCGCGCAAGGCGGCCGAACAGGGCGTCGACGGCCTGATCCTGGTCTGCGCCGGCGCCGGCGGCCACGCCGGGACGCTGTCGCCGTTCGCGCGGGTGCGCGAGGTCAAGCAAAGGTTAAAGGGCACCAACCAGCTGTCGGGCGCGATCTCCGACGGCTGGGGTATCGCCTCCGCGCTGGCGCTCGGCGCCGACCTCGCCTACATGGGCACCCGCTTCATCGCCACCGAGGAAGCCAACGCCGACGCCGCCTACAAGCAGGCGCTGACGGAATGCGTCGCCGAGGACACCGTCTACACCAATCTCTTCACCGGCGTGCACGGCAACTATCTCGGGCCGTCGATCGCCGCGGCCGGTCTCGACCCCAACAATCTGCCGGTCGCCGACAAGACGAAGATGAATTTCGGGTCCGGCGGCAACACCAAGGCCAAGGCCTGGCGCGACATCTGGGGATCGGGCCAGGGCATCGGCCAGATCACCGACGTTCCTCCGGTCGCCGAGCTGGTCCGGCGCCTCAAGGGCGAATTCGCCGAGGCCCGCGAGAGCTTCCAGCAGAAGGCGAGCGCATAGCCGTCGGGTAAGGCAGCCCGTATTGGGCGAAGGCGCGGCCGGTCGCGGTCCGCGGGCCGGAGGAACGCATCATGATCATCAGCGGCGCACGACAGCTCAGCTATCCCGACATCCAGGACCGGATCGCGCGGGCGACGACCGGCCTGAAGTCCATCGGGCTTCGCGGTGGCACCCCGGTCGCGCTGATGCTGCGGAACGATTTCGCGTTGTTCGAGGCCAGCGCCGCCGCCGCCGCGCTCGGCTCCGCGGTGGTGCCGATCAACTGGCACCTGAAGGCGGACGAGGTCGGCTATATCCTGAACGACTGCGGCGCCGAGATTCTGGTCTGTCACGCCGACCTGCTGCCGCAGATCCGCGACGGCCTGCCGAAGCGGCTGCAGGTGCTGGTGGTGGCCACGCCGCCGGAGATCGCGGCAGCCTACGGCGTCGCGCCGGATGACGCCCGCGTCCCCGCCGGCGCCACCAATTGGGACCACTGGCGCGACGGCCACGCGCCATCGCTCGAGCCGCCGGGGCGCGCGTCGCCGATGTTCTACACCACGGGCACCACCGGCCGGCCCAAAGGCGTGCGACGGCAGCCGCTGCGCCCCGAACAGATGGCGGCGGTGGACCGGGTCGGCGCCATCACCTACGGCGTCAAGCCGGGCGAGGACCAGGTCATCCTGATGAACGGGCCGATGTATCATTCGGCGCCGAATTCCTACGGCATGATGGCGTTTCGCCACGGCTGCACCATCGTGCTGGAGCCGCGCTTCGACCCGGAAGACCTGCTGCCGCTGATCGCGCGCCACCGCGTCACCCATATGCACATGGTGCCGACCATGTTCGTGCGGCTGCTGCGGCTGCCGGACGCGGTGAAGTCCCGCTACGACCTGTCGTCGCTGCGGTTCGTTGTCCATGGCGCCGCGCCGTGCCCGATCCATGTGAAGCAGGCCATGATCGAATGGTGGGGCCCGGTCATCAACGAATATCTCGGCTCCACCGAGACCGGCATTCCGGTTTGGCACGCGTCGGCCGAGGCGCTCGCCAAGCCCGGCACCGTCGGCCGCGTCATCGAGGGCGGCATCGTCAAGATCTTCCGCGCCAACGGCGAGCCGTGCGACGTCGACGAGCCCGGCGAGATCTTCATGCGGCAGACGGCGATCTCGGATTTCGACTATCACGGCAATGCCGAGGCGCGGGCCGAGGCCGGGCGCGACGACCTCATCAGCGTCGGCGATATGGGCTACCTCGACGGCGACGGCTATCTGTTCCTGTGCGACCGCAAGCGCGACATGGTGATTTCCGGCGGCGTCAACATCTACCCGGCGGAAATCGAGAACACGCTGATCGGCATGGACGGGGTGCGCGACTGCGCGGTGTTCGGCATTCCCGACGACGAATTCGGCGAGCGGCTGTGTGCCTGCATCGAGCCGGACACTGGCGCCGCGCCGACGGCGGCGGCGGTGCAGGATTATCTCCGCCAGCGACTGGCCAATTTCAAGGTGCCGAAAGCAGCCGACATCCGCTTCCTCGACGCCCTGCCGCGCGAGGCCAGCGGCAAGATCTTCAAGCGCAAGCTGCGGGATCCGTATTGGCAGACCGCCGGCGCTGCGGCGCCGGGTCAACGCTAGCGCCGTCCCGAACCCTAGCTCGCGTTTCCAGCCATGTAGGCAGGCAGCCAGCTTTCGAACGCCACGGCGAGACCTTCGACCGCAACGGCTCCCTCGCCGGCGATCGCCAGCTTAGCGCCGCTGGTGACGCCGATCTGGGTGACCGGCACCTCGACCGCCTTGAGCTTGGTCAGCACGCCGAGCAGCTCGGCCTGCGGCACCGTGACGATGTAGCGGGCCTGGTCCTCGCCGAACCACCACGCATGCGGCACCAGGCCTTCAGGCGCCGCGTCCAGCGTGGCGCCGATCTTTCCCGCGATCGCCATTTCCGCCAGCGCCACCAGGAGGCCGCCATCGGACAGGTCATGGACCGCGGTCGCGGTGCCGGCATGGATCATGCCGCGCACGACGTCGCCGTTGCGCTTCTCCGCGGCCAGATCGACCGGCGGCGGCGCGCCCTGCTCGCGGCCGCAGATGTCGCGCAGGTACACCGACTGGCCGAGCCAGCCATGGGTATCACCGATCACGAGGATCGCCTCGCCTTCCGCCTTGAATGCGAGCGTCGCCGACCTGGTGAAATCGGAAAGCACGCCGACGCCGCCGATCGACGGAGTCGGCAGGATGCCGCGGCCGTTGGTTTCGTTGTAGAGCGAGACGTTGCCGGAGACGACCGGGAAGTCGAGCGCGGTGCAGGCCGCCGAGATGCCGCGCAGGCAGCCGACGAACTGGCCCATGATTTCCGGCCGCTCCGGATTGCCGAAATTGAGATTGTCGGTGATGGCGAGCGGCCGTCCGCCCACCGCGGTGATGTTGCGCCAGGCCTCCGCCACCGCCTGCTTGCCGCCCTCGAACGGATCGGCCTCGCAATAGCGCGGCGTCACGTCGACGGTGAGCGCGAGGCCCTTCGGCCCGTCCTCGACCCGCACCACCGCGGCGTCGCCGCCGGGGCGCTGCACGGTGTTGCCGAGAATGACGTGGTCATATTGCTCCCAGACCCAGCGCTTGGAGCACAGTTCCGGCGTCGCCAACAGCAGCTGCAGCGCCTCGAGCGTCGCGCATGGCGACGCGACGTCGCGCGCGTGGATCACCGGCAAGGCCGGGCTGTCGACGAACGGCCGGACGTACAGCGGCGCCTCGTCGCCGAGCTCCTTGATCGGCAGGTCGGCCATCACGTCGCCGCCATGCTTGACGACGAAGCGCTTGCTCGACGTGGTGTAGCCCACCACCGCGAAGTCGAGCCCCCATTTGCGGAAGATCGCCTCCGCCTCCTTTTCCTTCTCGGGCTTCAGCACCATGAGCATGCGCTCCTGGCTTTCCGAGAGCATCATCTCGTAGGCGCTCTTGCCGGTTTCGCGGGTCGGCACGGCGTCGAGATCGAGATCCACGCCGAGATCGCCCTTGGCGCCCATTTCCACCGCCGAGCAGGTCAGGCCCGCCGCGCCCATGTCCTGGATGGCGATGACGCAGTCCTTCGCCATGATTTCGAGACAGGCTTCGAGCAGGAGCTTCTCGGCAAACGGGTCGCCGACCTGCACGGTCGGGCGCTTCTCGGCGGAATCGTCGTCGAATTCGGCGGACGCCATGGTGGCGCCGTGAATGCCGTCGCGCCCGGTCTTGGAGCCGAGATAGACGATCGGCATGTTGACGCCCGAAGCCGCCGCGTAAAAGATCTTGTCGGTCTCGGCGAGCCCCACCGCCATGGCATTGACGAGGATGTTGCCGTCGTAGCGGGTGTGGAAGCGCACCTGCCCGCCCACCGTGGGCACGCCGAAGGAATTGCCGTAACCGCCGACGCCGGCCACCACGCCCGACACCAGATGGCGCGTCTTCGGGTGCGCCGGATCGCCGAACGAGAGCGCGTTGAGGCAGGCGATCGGCCGCGCGCCCATGGTGAAGACGTCGCGCAGGATGCCGCCGACGCCGGTGGTGGCGCCCTGGTACGGCTCGATGTAGCTCGGGTGGTTGTGGCTCTCCATCTTGAAGACCACCGCCTGGCCGTCGCCGATGTCGATGACGCCGGCGTTTTCGCCCGGTCCCTGGATCACCCACGGCGCCTTGGTTGGCAGGCCGCGCAGATGCTTGCGCGACGACTTGTAGGAGCAGTGCTCGTTCCACATCGCCGAGAAGATGCCGAGCTCGGTGAAGCTCGGCTCGCGCCCGATCAGCTCGAGGATGCGCTGGTACTCGTCCGGCTTCAGCCCATGGCTGGCAACCAGTTCGGGCGTGATTTTCGGCTGATTGGAAGGCTTGGTCAAAGGCGTCGGCTCGCGCTCGCGGTGATGTCCTTCTTTACGGACAACATGGGGGCCGGAAAAGAGCTTTTTAAGCCCTTGATTTTGCGGGCCCGCGAAAGCTGGGGACCGGCGCCGTTTGCACCCTCCCCGGCAATCGGACTATGAGGTTGGCCCACCTTTTAGGGAGACGATCTTGAACCTTGTTCCGCCTGCCCCGCCGCGGCGCCCCGACATCCTTGTTGCCACCGAGGGCGAATTCGCCGGCTGGACCACCTGGACCCGCGATACCTTCGAATCGCAGAACGGGCCGTTCTGGCACATCGAGGAGAACGGCAGGATCCGCTGCGCGTTCCGGGTCGAGAAGAAGCATCTCAACGGCCTGGGGCATGTCCATGGCGGCTGCTTCATGACCTTCGCCGACTACTGCCTGTTCGCCTTCGCCCGGCGCGAGCTGCAGGGACCGGCGCTGACGGTGGCCTTCAGCTCCGAATTCCTCGACGGCGCCCAGGAGGGCGAGCGGATCGAGGCGACGGGCGAGGTCACGCGCGCCGGCGGATCGCTGATCTTCCTGCGCGGCCTGATGCACAGCGCCGGCCGGCCGCTCTTGAGCTTTTCCGGCACCATCAAGCGGATCAAGAGGCGAGCCTAGGCCGCCTGGGGCATCGTCCCTCGAGACGCGGCCTGACGGCCGCTCCTCGGGATGAGGAGATATTCCTCATGGTGAGGAGCCCGGCGAAGCCGGGCGTCTCGAACCATGAGGCCATGGCGTAGCAAGCAACCAGGAATACAGGCGCCTACGCCGCGCGCGCGAGGTTCGTCACCAGCCCGGCGAACAGGCCGCGGCCGTCGGTGCAGCCCATGATGGCTTCGACGTGGTTCTCGGGATGCGGCATCATGCCGAGCACGTTGCCGTTGTCGCTGACGATGCCGGCGATGGAGGCCGCGGCGCCGTTGATGTTGGAGGCCTCGTCGACTGCGCCGTCGGCCGAGCAGTAACGGTAGAGCACGCGGCCCTCGCCCTCGAGGCGCTTCAAGGTTTCCTCGTCGGCCTCGTAGTTGCCCTCGCCGTGCGCCACCGGGACCCGGATCACCTGGCCGGCATTGTAGCCCGCGGTGAACGGCGTATCCGAGCGCTCGACCCGAAGATGGACGTCGCGGCAGATGAATTTGAGCCGCGCGTTGCGCATCAGGACGCCCGGCAACAGCCCCGACTCGCACAGGATCTGAAAGCCGTTGCAGACCCCGAGCACGAGGCCGCCTTTGGCGGCGAAGGCGCGCACCGCATCCATCACCGGCGCGCGCGCCGCAATCGCCCCGCAGCGCAGGTAGTCGCCGTAGGAAAAGCCGCCCGGCACCACCACGAGATCGGTGCCGGCGGGCAGCTGCGTCTCGGCGTGCCAGACCATGGCCGGCGCCTGGCCCGACACCAGCCTGAGCGCGCGGGCCATGTCGCGTTCGCGATTGATTCCGGGAAAGACGAGAATCGCAGCTTTCATGTCAGCGTGGGCGCGTCATTGAGTTCTAGTCCTCGCTCGATACGGTCCAGGCGCCCCTCGTGGCGAACCAGAGTCGCGTGGATCCCAGAGATCTCTTGGAACACGCTCGTTATCTCCTGCCGAATGGCATTCTGGGATATCCGCGAGGCCTGCATCTCCTGCTTGAGTTCGTCGATCTTGCCGTCGACCTGAGCCAACCGCGCATGTACCGACTTCAACACCTCAAACATAAGCTCTGCCGTTACCTCGGCCATGGCCGCATATCCTCAAACCTTGACCTCGATCGCATAATTCTCGATCACCGTATTGGCCAAGAGCTTGTCGGCCGCGTCCTTCAACGCGGCCTCGGCCCTGGCCTTGTCGGTGCCGGCGAGTTCGATGTCGAACACCTTGCCCTGGCGGACGCTGGCGACGCCGGCAATGCCGAGCGACTGCAAGGCCCCCTCGATCGCCTTGCCCTGCGGATCGAGGATGCCGTTCTTCAGCGTGACCGTGACGCGCGCCTTCATCGGGTCAGCTCTTCACCAGCACCGGGCCGGCGCCCGCGGGACGCTCGTTCTCGCCGAGGATACCGAGCCGCTTGGCGACTTCGGTATAGGCCTCGACCAGGCCGCCGAGGTCGCGGCGGAAGCGGTCCTTGTCGAGCTTCTCGTTCGACTTGATGTCCCACAGCCGGCACGAATCCGGCGAGATCTCGTCGGCGACGATGATGCGCATCATCTCGTTCTCGAACAGCCGGCCGCATTCCATCTTGAAATCGACCAGGCGAATGCCGATGCCGAGGAACAGCCCGGTGAGGAAATCGTTGACGCGAATGGCGAGCGCCATGATGTCGTCGATCTCCTGGGGGGTGGCCCAGCCGAACGCGGTGATGTGCTCCTCCGACACCATCGGGTCGTTGAGCTGGTCGTTCTTGTAATAGAACTCGATGATCGAGCGCGGCAGCTGGGTGCCCTCGTCGATGCCGAGCCGCTGCGACAGCGAGCCGGCGGCGACGTTGCGCACCACGACCTCGAGCGGAACGATCTCGACCTCGCGAATCAATTGCTCGCGCATGTTGAGACGGCGGATGAAATGGGTCGGCACCCCGATGTCGTTGAGGTGCTGGAAGATATATTCCGAGATCCGGTTGTTGAGGACGCCCTTGCCCTCGATCACCTGATGCTTCTTGGCATTGAACGCGGTGGCGTCGTCCTTGAAGTGCTGGATCAAGGTGCCGGGTTCCGGTCCTTCATACAAGACCTTGGCCTTGCCTTCGTAAATGCGGCGCCGACGGCTCATTGGGATGTACCGTGAGTTGTTGTCCATGAATGTGATCGCTCCGTATGAAACATGACCCACGGCGGAGCTGCCGCGAGACCCCGGACCGGGGGGCCGGGGCGAGTGTTCTGGGTGCGAAAATCGCCGTCAGCTGGGTCCCGGTCCGAAAGCCAGATTCGATTTTGACAGGGCACCAGATTCCTTTGATTTTCGTGTGACTTTGGCATCCGGCGCGCCCCTTTTTAGTGCACCTTGTAATGCACCTTGAAAGCACCGGGGCCCGCCGGTTCCCGGAACGGCCAACCTAGCCGATCGGCCCCCCCGATACAATCGACGGGGGCCTGATTCGGCCAGTTTTACCGCCCCGTTGCGGGCCGTCGGCGGTCACATCGCGGCCACAACACCAAAATGTTAACGGGCAGCGGCCGAACCACGGCCTGCGCTACAATGCCGGCGCCTGGAGTGAAACGCGATGTCGCGCGCCGCCCGCCTGCTCGACCTCATTCAGATCTTCCGCCGCAGCCGTCACCCGGTCACGGCGCACAGTCTCGCCGCCAGCCTCGGCATTTCCGAGCGCACGGTCTACCGCGACATTCTGGCGCTCAACGCCCAGGGCGCGGACATTCGCGGCGAGGCCGGGCTCGGCTACGTGCTGTCGGCGGGGTTCACCCTGCCGCCGCTGATGTTCACCGACGACGAGATCGAGGCGATCATTCTCGGCCTGCGCTGGGTGGCGCAGCGTGGCGACGCGGAACTCGCGCGCGGCGCCGGCGACGCCTCCGCCAAGATCACCGACGTGCTGCCGCGGGCGCTGCGCGCGCGCGCCGAGGAGACCGCGCTGCTCGCCGCGCCCTCCACGCGCCGCGCAACGGTCGGGTTCCAGCCGTCGGTGGTGCGCGCGGCCATGCGCGAGGAGCGCAAGCTGCAGATCACCTATCTCGACGTCGAGAGCCGGCGGACCTCGCGCAAGATCTGGCCGCTGGTGCTCGGCTTCTTCGACCATGCCGACGTGCTGGCGGCGTGGTGCGAGACCCGGCAGGCGTTCCGCCATTTCCGCATCGACCGCATCGTCGAGGCGAGCCCGACCCAGGAGCCGCTGCCGCGGCGACGCCGCGCGCTGGTGGCGGAATGGCGCAGGACCCACGCCAAACCGACCGCGGAATGACAATCGCTCCTGACAGAAACTGACGCGGGCCGGGATTACAGCATCTGCGCCACTTCACAGGAGAACAGCATGACCGCTTCCGCACCCAGGTTCAATTTCGTGTTGCTGTATGTCAGCGACCCGCTGGCGAGCGCCAGGTTCTACACCACGCTCTTGGGCGAACCGCCGATCCAGCAGTCGCCGACCTTCGCCATGCTGAAACTCTCCGCCGACGTCATGCTCGGGCTGTGGCTGCGCGGCGACGTGGCGCCGGCGGTCGCCGCCGCGCCGGGCGGCAGCGAGATCTGCTTCGGTGTCGCCAATGCCGACGCGGTCCGCGGGCTGCATCGGAACTGGAGCGGGCGCGAGATCGCGATCGCGCAGCCGCCGACCGAGATGGATTTCGGCCACACCTTCGTCGCGCTCGATCCGGACGGCCATCGCCTGCGGGTGTTTGCCCCGAAGGGTGAGTGAGGCGCCAGGCGCCGCGCGTCACGACGCCAATCGATCGAGCGCGGCCGCGAGGTCGCGCTCGATCTCTTCCGCGGCAATCGCCACCACCCGGTAGCCGCGCGATGAAAGCCAGGCGGCGCGCGCGGCGCGATCGGCGACGATCGCTTCCGTCTCGCCCGCGTTGACCAGCTCGATGGCGACACGGCGCGGAAACGACACGAAATCCGGAATATGGCGGCCGACCGGGGTCTGGCGCTTGAAATCGCCGGCAAAGCGGCGGTCGCCGCGCAACGCGTCCCACAGCATCCGCTCGGCGTCGGTGGGGTTACGGCGCAACAGCCGCGCCAGCCCGCGCACCGTGCCGCCCTCCTCCGGCGCGCGGCCGGTGCCCTGCTCGGCCAGCAGCGCGCGCAGCCGCGTCGCCTGCGCGCCGTCGAGCACGCCGCCCTTGGCCGGCCCCTTGCGGCCCTCGGCGATCGCCATCACCACGCCGTGCAGCGTGTGCATGTCCTGCTTGGTCGGCTCCATGCGGGTGAAGATGTTGCGCAGGTTGACCAGCATGGTGTCGCGCTTCTCCGCCGGCCGCAGGAACTCGACCTTGTCGAGCTCGCGCACCAGGTTGTCGAAGAAGGCGTCGATCTGCTCCTTGCCGGCGCGCGGACTGCGCTCGGGCATGGCGTTGGGCAGCACCGCGTCGGTGGCGTGGGCGAACCATTCGTAGCCGGCCAGCAGCACCGCCTGCGCCAGGTTGAGCGAGGCGAAGCCCGGATTCACCGGAAAGGTGACGATGCGGTCGGCGAGCGCGACCTCCTCGGCCTTCAGCCCGAAGCGTTCGCGGCCGAACAGGATGCCGGCATCGCCGCCGCCGGCGATATGCGCGGCCACCTCGCGCGCCGCGGCCGCGGGCCCGATCACGGGCTTGGCCTGATCGTGCGGCCGCGCCGAGGTCGCCAGCACCAGGTTGAGGTCGGCGATGGCGGCGGCCGGGGTGTCGAACAGTTCGACCTTGTCGAGGATATGGTCGGCGCCGGCGGCGGCGCGGATGGCGTGCAGATTGGGCCAGCCGTCGCGCGGGTTGACGATGCGCAGCCGCGTCAGACCGAAATTGCCCATGGCGCGCGCGGCCATGCCGATGTTCTCGCCGAGCTGCGGCTCGACCAGGATGACGACCGGGCCTTTCAGGTCCAGGGCGGCTTTGGTTCTGTCCGTGCCCGACATCGGCTGCTGACGTCCCTCGAGATTTTCCGTTGCGCCGATCGCGCCGGGCCGGGCCGTCCGAGCAGCCCCGAATATCCGTCCGATTGCCCCTTTGGCCGAAATTTCTCAAGCACATAGTGGGCGCGCGGCGGATTCTGCCGCCGGCAGTTGCAAGCGAATGGGTTTCAGATAGGCTGGCAAATACAACAAAAGCGAAGCCAAGAGCGAAGCCTGAAGCAGGGCGAAGTCGCCAGGGCAGTGCAAAGGGGGGGGGAACTATTCCATGCAGAACAAGTGGTTTTGGGCGATTCTCGGGCTCGTGCTGATCGTGGGCGGCGGGTGGCTCGCCGCCGCGACCCAGACGTCGGGCGGCATCCGGATCGAGGACGTCCGCTTCAAGGGCGCCAACGGCAATACGATGAGCGCGCTGGTCTACACGCCCGCGAACGCGACGGCTGAAAAGCCCGCCCCCGGCATCCTCGCCGTGCACGGCTACATCAACTCGCGCGAGACCCAGGACGGTTTCGCCATCGAATTCGCCCGCCGCGGCTATGTGGTGGTGGCGCTTGACCAGACCGGCCACGGCTACAGCGACCCGCCCGCCTTCGCCAACGGCTTCGGCGGACCGGACGGTCTCGCCTACCTGCGCAGCCTGAAACAGGTCGACAAGAACAATATCGGCCTCGAAGGCCATTCCATGGGCGGCTGGACCGTGCTCGCCGCCGCGGCGGCGATGCCCAACGACTACAAGTCCATGGTGCTGGAGGGTTCCTCCACCGGCAAGCCGTTCGCCGCCGACGGCACTGCGAGCTGGCCGCGCAATGTCGCGCTGGTGTTCGCGCAATACGAGGAATTCTCCACGCTGATGTGGGGGGTCGACCTCGCCCGCGACGTGACCAAGAGCCCGAAATTGTGGGCGCTGTTCGGCACCACCGCCGCCGTCGAGCCCGGCAAGGTCTATGGCGACCTCGCCCAGGGAACCGCCCGCGTGCTGTACACGCCGGCGATCACCCACCCGGCGGAACACATTTCGCACGAGGCGATCGGCTATTCGCTCGACTGGTTCGCCAAGACTTTGCAAGGCGGAACGCCGTTGCCGAGCAACGACCAGATCTGGCTGCGCAAGGAAATCGGCACGCTGGTCGCGCTGATCGGGTTCGTGGCGCTATTGATGGGCGCGTTCGACGTGCTGCTCGGCCTGCCGATGTTTTCCGGTCTCGCGGTGCAGCCTTCCGCCCTCGCGGCGGCGCCCGCCACCAGCAATGGCCGCTGGTGGACGGCGTTCTGGCTCACGGCGCTGATTCCGGCACTGACCTACTACCCGGCATTCGCGGTCGCCGGCGCGCTGTTGCCCTGGAAGCCCTATATGCCCCAGGGCGTGACCAACCAGATCATGGCCTGGGCGCTGCTCAACCTGGTGATCACGCTGCTGTTGATGCGGTTCGCGCCCAAGCGCGCGAGCCGCAGCGGCATCGTCGGGGCCTCGATCGGCATCGCCGTCGTGACCGTGGCGATCGGCTATCTGGCGCTGTGGCTGTCCGATCTCGTCTTCAAGATCGACTTCCGGTTCTGGATCGTCGCGCTCAAGCTGATGAGCGCCAAGCAGTGGCTGATCTTCCTGATTTACCTGATCCCGATCACGGCGTTCTTCGTCGCGGCGCTCCACGTCCTGCACCGCAATTTCAGCCGGCCGGAGACCGGCTGCGTGGCACTGGCCGTGACCAACGCGCTGGCGCTGTCGGCGGGCTTCATCATCCTGCTGGTGCTGCAATACGGCACGCTGTGGCTCACCGGGCATCTGTTCAACCCGCTGACCGCCCCCGACCTGGTCGGGTTCGTGCCGCTGTCGACCATTATCGCCATCCAGTTCGTGCCGCTGCTCGCCATCGTCGGGGTGCTGGCGACCTACACCTGGCGGCGGACCGGATCGAGCCTGCCGGGCGCTCTGATCTGCGGGCTGTTCGTGACCTGGTACATCGTGGCCGGAACGGCGACGCAAGCGCCTTTTTGAGCGCTAATTCGGCCTAAAAAACAGGCCGAAAGGGGGAGGCCGACATGCTTTCGCCGGGCGGATAGCGGTGCTATAGCCCGGCGATTCAAGAATTACGCCCTCCCCGAAAAAAAGGCCCTCTCTCCATGGCGAAAATCAAGGTGAGCAATCCGGTCGTCGAGCTCGACGGCGACGAGATGACCCGGATCATCTGGCAATACATCAAGGACAAGCTGATCCTGCCCTTTCTCGACATCGACCTGATGTATTTCGACCTTGGAATGGAGAAGCGCGACGAAACCAACGACCAGATCACCATCGACGCCGCCAACGCCATCAAGAAGGTGGGGGTCGGCGTGAAATGCGCCACCATCACCCCGGACGAGGCTCGGGTGATGGAGTTCGGCCTCACGGAGATGTGGAAGTCGCCGAACGGCACCATCCGCAATATTCTCGGCGGCGTCATCTTCCGCGAGCCGAT
>JBKQQE010000736.1:0-13643 GCA_052326245.1 Xanthobacteraceae bacterium
GGCGACGACCAGGTCTTCGGCAGCGCGTCCTTGAGGTCGGACATGGACTTGCCGGGCGCGCGGTCGAGCATCTCGCAGATCGCGATCGCCGACACCAGGCCGTCGTCGTAACCGCGCCCGACCGGCGGATTGAAGAAGAAGTGGCCCGACTTCTCGAAGCCCGCCAGCGCGCCGAGTTCGTGGGTGCGGCGCTTCATGTAGGAGTGGCCGGTCTTCCAGTAGGCCGCCTTGGCGCCCTGCCGGATCAGCACCGGATCGGTGGCGAACAGCCCGGTCGATTTGACGTCGACGACGAATTGCGCGTCCTTGTGCAGCGCCGACATGTCGCGCGCCAGCAGCACGCCGACCTTGTCGGCGAAGATTTCCTCGCCGGTATTGTCGACCACGCCGCAGCGGTCGCCGTCACCGTCGAAGCCGAGGCCGACATCGGCGTTGTGGGCGAGCACTGCGTCGCGAATGGCGTGCAGCATTTCCATGTCTTCGGGATTGGGATTGTATTTCGGGAAGGTGTAATCGAGCTCGGTGTCGAGCGGAACGACCTCGCAGCCGATCGCCTCCATCGCCTGCGGCGCGAAGGCGCCCGCGGTGCCGTTGCCGCACGCCACCACCACCTTCAGCTTGCGCTTGAGCTTCGGCCGGTTGGTGAGGTCGGCGATATAGCGCGCCGGGAAGTTCTCGTGAAACTGATAGCCGCCGCCGGCCTGGTTGCGGAAATCGGCGTTGAGCACGATCTCCTTCAGCCGCGTCATCTCGTCGGGCCCGAAGGTCAGCGGCCGGCCGGCGCCCATCTTCACGCCGGTCCAGCCGTTGTCGTTGTGGGAGGCGGTGACCATGGCGACGCAGGCAACGTCGAGGTCGAACTGGGCGAAATAGGCCATCGGGGTGACCGCAAGCCCGATGTCGTGGACCTTGCAGCCCGACGCCATCAGCCCTGAGATCAGCGCGTATTTGATGGAGGCCGAATAGCTGCGGAAATCGTGGCCGGTGACGATCTCCTGCTTCTGGCCGAGCTCGGCGATCAGGGTGCCGAGCCCCATGCCCAGCGCCTGAATGCCCATCAGGTTGATTTCCTTGCCGAACAGCCAGCGCGCGTCGTATTCGCGGAACCCGGTCGCCTTCACCATGGGTTCGGATTCGTAGGCATAGGTGTTCGGCGTCAGCGCGGGTTTCGGCTTCGGAAACATCAGGCAACCTCTTGGAACAATCCCAGGCGAAGCCTTAGCGAAGGACCCGCGCTCTGGGAAGGCTGGGAAGGGAACGAACTGCCGGGGCTTTTAACGGGGAATTGCGGCGCAACGGTAACAATTGCGGCCGGGACGGGCTTTATGACGGTTTTACTGGAGCACCATCTGGCCGTTGGCGAGTTCGAACCGCTTCAGCCGCGACAGAAACGACAGTCCGAGCAGGTTCTCGCTGAGCGCGCCGTCGGGCAGCACCATGGCGTCCACATCCCGCACCACCAGCCCGCCCACATCGACGCTGGCGAGCCGGACCGGGGCTGCGTTGACCCGGCCATTGGCGGTGGTCACGGTGGCCCGGTAGTCGGCCGGCCCGGGATGCACGCCGATCCGCGCCGCGTCGGTCTCCGTCAAGGCGATCACCGAGGCGCCGGTGTCGACCATGAATTCGATGTGCTGGCCCGCGATGCGGGCATCGGTCTGGAAGTGGCCGCGGCTGTCGGGCGCAATGGTCACCGAGCGATCGCTCACCGGCACCGAGGACGCCGCGGGGAGCGCGGATGGCGCGGCGGCGACCTGCGACGGCTTGGCATGCGCCGACGTCATCTGGTTCGCCAGCTGGGCCATGTAGGTCCCGGCGACGATCATGATGGCGGCGAAGATGAGGATGTGACGCACGCGACAACGCCTGTGTGGACCACTCGCGGCCGATTTAACCATACCGCGGCGCCAGCCGGGCCTAATGCCTCGGCGGGCGCGGCCTGTTTCGGCGAAAAGGGTGAGCGAAGCGTTAACGCGCGCTAGGTTCCCCGCGGCTTGGCGCGGCGGGTGGGCGCGGCGCTGGCCGGATCCTCGGGCCAGGGATGGCGTGGATAGCGGCCGCGCAGGTCGGCGCGGACGGCAGCGTAGCTGCCGCGCCAGAAACCCGGCAGGTCGCGCGTGACCTGGACCGGCCGGTGCGCCGGCGACAGCAGCTCGACCACCAGCGGCACGCGGTCCCCCGCCACCGCGGGATGGCGGTTCAGCCCGAACAGTTCCTGCAGCCGCACCGAGATCTTGGCGCCTTCCTCGGCCTCGTAGTCGATCGGAATCATCGAGCCGGTCGGCGCCTCGAAATGGGTCGGGGCCTCGCGGTCGAGCCGGCTGCGCAGCTCCCACGGCAACAGCGCCATCACCGCGTCGGACATCTCGCCCGCCGAGAATTGCGCCAGCGCGGTCTTCGCAGTGAGCGCGGGCGCGAGCCACTCCGCGCGCCGCTCGGCCAGCGCCGCATCCGACAAATCGGGCCACTGCTGCGGCGCCGCCGCGCGCAGGAACATGACGCGGTCGCGCCACTGCTTCAGCGGCTTCGACCATGGCAGGCGATCGAGCCCGAGCGCGACCAGGCCGTCGGCGAGCACCTGCGCGGTCTCCGGCGATGGCACGATCGGCAGCGGCGCGTCGGACAGCGTGATCGCGTGCAGCCGCCGGCGCCGCCGCGCCCGCAGCGCCGCGGCGGTGCGGTCGAAGGAGATCTCGTCGTCCACGGCAATCTGGGCGGCGAAATGCGCCTCGATCTCGGCTGCGGTCAGCGCCGCCGCCAGCAGGATGCGGCCCCGCGCGGCGGTGCCCGTCAGTTCCGCGACCGCCACATAAGGCGCGCGCGCCAGCGCCGACGTCGCGTCGATGGCAGCACCGCGCCCGTTGGCGAGCACGAAGCTGCCGTCACCGCGGTTGCGCGCGACGCGGTCGGGGAAGGCGAGCGCCAGCATGATGCCGGTCGACGGCGGCGGGTCGACCGCGACCGGCTTCGGCATCGCCTGCATCACCTGCGCCGCCCAGCGCTCCGCCAGCTGCCGCGCGCTGGCGCCGCGCGGCGAGCGGTCGCGGCGGAAATTGTCCAGCCGCGCATCGAGATCAACGCTGTCGCCGCCGAGCCCACGCTCGGTCAGGACCGCGGCGACGAAGCCTGCGTCCCTGCCGGCGCCGAGCCGGTGCGAATCCACGATCATGCGCGCGAGCCGCGGCGGCAGCGCCAGCGCGCGCAGGCTGTTGCCCTCGGCGGTGATGCGGCCGTCGGCATCGAGCGCGCCGAGCTCTTCCAGCAGCGCCTACGCCTCGCTCAGCGCCGGCGCGGGCGGGGAATCCAGAAACGCCAGCTGCGACGGGTCGCTGACACCCCAGGACGCCAGGTCGAGCAGCAACGACGACAGGTCCGAGGACAGGATTTCGGGCCGCGTATAGGGCTCCAGCGACGCGGTCTGCGGCTCGTCCCACAGCCGGTAGCAGACTCCCGGCTCGGTGCGGCCGGCGCGCCCGCGGCGCTGGTCGACCGCGGCGCGCGAGGCCCGGATGGTCTCCAGCCGCGTCAGCCCGATCTCCGGCTCGTAGCGCGGCACCCGCGCCAGGCCGCAGTCGACGACGATGCGCACGCCCTCGATGGTGAGCGAGGTTTCCGCGATCGAGGTCGCCAGCACCACCTTGCGCCGGCCCTTCGGCGCCGGCGCGATGGCGCGGTCCTGCGCGCCGGCGTCCAGCGCCCCGAACAGCGTGACGATCTCGACGCTGGCGTCGTGCACCCGCTCGGACAACAGGCTCTCGGTGCGGCGGATCTCGGCGGCGCCGGGCAGGAACGCCAGCACCGACCCGGCATCGGCGCGCAGCGCCATGGCGATGGTGTCCGCCATCTGCCGCTCGATCGGCATGTCGGGCTTGCGGCCGAGATAGCGGGTTTCGACCGCAAAGGCGCGGCCTTCGCTGGCGATCACCGGCGCGTCGCCCAGGAGCTTCGCCACCCGCGCGCCGTCGAGCGTCGCCGACATCACCAGGAGCCGCAGATCCTCGCGCAGCCCCTGCTGCGCGTCGCGCGCCAGCGCCAGCCCGAGATCGGCGTCGAGCGAGCGCTCGTGAAACTCGTCGAACAGCACCGCGGCGACGCCGGACAGTTCGGGATCGCCGAGGATCTGCCGGGTGAAGATGCCTTCGGTGACCACCTCGATGCGGGTCCTGCGCGACACCTTGGAGCCGAACCGCACCCGATAGCCCACGGTGTCGCCGACGCTCTCGCCGAGCGTCTTCGCCATCCGCTCGGCGCTGGCGCGCGCCGCCACCCGGCGCGGCTCCAGCACGATGATCTTGCGGTCCCCGACCCATGGCGCATCCAGCAGGGCGAGCGGCACCCGGGTGGTCTTGCCGGCGCCGGGCGGCGCCACCAGCACCGCGGCGGTACGCGAAGCGAGCGCGGCCATGAGATCGGGCAGGGCCGCGTCGATCGGAAGGGGGCTGTCGAAGGCGCGCAAGCGGGGACCATTGGCTGCGCGGCGTCGGTGGTTGATGGTTAATGCCGCGGCTGTCGCCGAGCCTCTTAGCAGAGGCCCCGCGGGCTGACGAGCCGGTTCGGCCGCCGGCACGGATCTTGCGACTGCACCAAACAGCAGAACACCGTGAAACCGGTCTGCGCGAGGATGACGCGATGCTGGCACGAAACGACACAGCAGTGAGCCGCCGCGGGACATTCGCCGGTGCCGGCGCGCCAATGGCGGCGCCGCGGGTCGACTGGGTCGACTACGCCAAGGGCATCTGCATCATCATGGTGGTGATGATGCATTCGACGCTCGGCGTCGAGCTGGCCGCCGGCCGCGAAGGCTTCATGCATCTCCTCGTCGCCTTCGCCAAGCCGTTCCGGATGCCGGACTTCTTCCTGATCTCCGGGCTGTTCCTGGGGCGCGTGATCGACCGCGACTGGCGCAGCTATGCCGACCGCAAGGTGGTGCATTTCGGCTATTTCTACGTGCTGTGGGTCACCATCCAGTTCGCCGTCAAGGCGCCGGTGTTCGCCGCCGAGGGCGGCTGGGGCCATGTCGGGGCGATGTATCTCGAAGCCTTCATCGAGCCGTTCGGCTCGCTGTGGTTCATCTACCTGCTGCCGATCTTCTTCGTCGTCACCAAGCTGGCGCGCCATGCGCCGCCCTGGATCATCTGGCTCGCGGCGGCGGTGCTGGAAATGCTGCACCTGTCCACCGGCTGGACCGCGATCGACGAATTCGCCGCCCGCTTCGTCTATTTCTATTCCGGCTACCTCGCCGCCGACGCGGTGTTCAGGCTGTCCGATCGCGCCGGTCGATATCCCACGGCGGCGCTGGCGGGCCTGGGGCTGTGGGCGCTGGCGAACGCCGCGACCGTCCACGCCGGCGCGGCGCAATGGCCGCTGGTGTCGCTGGCGCTGGGTTTTGCCGGCGCGCTCGCCGTCGTCGTCACCGCGACGCTGCTGGCCCGCGCCAGGCTGTTCGACCCGCTGCGGTACTGCGGCGAACACTCGCTCATGATCTATCTGGCGTTCTTCCTGCCGATGGCCGCGACGCGCACGCTGCTGTTGAAGATCGGCATCCCCGCCGACGTCGGCGTGGTGTCGCTGCTGGTCACGGTTGCGGGCGTCACGGGCGCGCTGGCGATCTGGTGGGCGACGCGCGCGACGCGGCTCAATGTGCTGTTCGCGCGGCCGGCCGCGTTCCGGATCGCGCCGAAGCCGCCGTCGCTGGCCGTTCAGGCCGCGGAATAGCGACGTCGCGGCCTCACGGCACCAGGTAGAGCGCACCGCTGGTGCGGCCGGCTTCGAGATCGGCGTGCGCCCGCGCCGCCTCGCGCAGCGGATACGGCCGGCCCGAACTTTCGAGAATTCCCGCCGCGAGCGCCGCAAGCACGCCCGCGGCGGCGGCGTGATAGTCGGCGGCATCGTTGACGAAAGCCATCACGCTCGGCCGCGCCAGGGCGAGGCTGCGGCGCGGACCGATTTCATTGACGTCGATGGGCGGGATCGGCCCCGCCGACTGCCCGATACTCGCCACCACGCCGAACGGCCGCACGCAGTCGAGCGTCTTCAACAGCGTCGTCCCGCCGACGCCGTCATAGGCGACGTCGACGCCGCGGCCGCCGGTCGCAGCTGCAACCGCCCGCGCGAAATCGGCATCCCTCCCCACGATGACGTGGTGCGCGCCGTCGCCGCGGGCGATGTCCGCCTTGGCCGCGGAGCCGACGATCGCGATCACCGTGGCGCCGCGGTGGCTCGCCCATCGCGTCATCAGGCGGCCGAGACCGCCAGCCGCGCTGTGCACCAGGACGCTCGCGCCGCGCCCGACCGGATAGACCCGGTCGAGCAGCATGACGGCGGTGAGGCCCTTGAGGAAGACGCTCGCCACGGCCTGGTCGGACAACCGGTCGGGCAGCCTGATGCCGCGCCAGGCCGGCAGGTTCCGTTCCGTCGCGTAGGCGCCGACCGGCGCGCCGGCATAGGCGACGCGGTCGCCGACCTGGAGCGCCGTCACCTCCGCGCCGACGGCGATGACCGTGCCGACCGCTTCGACCCCGGGGATCGCGGCCGGCAGCGCGTACAGCCCCTGCCGCTGATAGATATCGCTGAAATTGACGCCGATCGCGGTCTGCCGAAGCCGGATCTCGCCCGCTGCCGGCGGCGGCAGGTCGACGCGCGCGACCTCGAGCTGGTCCACGCCCCCGGGGGCTCTCACTCTCACGACTTCCACCATGGCGACGGCTCCTCGATTTGACGGTCGGAGCACTTTGGGCGCGGCGGCAAATATGCGAAACTGCCCATATCCGCCACTCTCACTGTGAGATTTCGCTCAATGCCCGACTGGGAAGACCTGCGCCATTTCGTGACGCTTGCCCGCGAAGGCACGCTGTCGGCCGCGGCCCGCGCGCTCGGCGTCGATCACGCCACGGTGGCGCGCCGCGTCGCCGCGCTCGAGGCCGAGACCGCCGTCAAGCTGGTCGACCGCAGATCGCGCAGCTACGCGCTCACCGATGACGGCCGCCGCATCGCCGCGCTCGCCGCGCCGATGGAGGAGGCGGCCTTCGCGATCAGTCGCGCCGTCAGGGCGGTCAAGCCCGGCATCGACGGCGAGGTCGCGATCAGCGCGCCGCCGTCGCTCGCCAACGCGCTGATCGCGCCGCAGCTGGTCGGGCTGCTGCGGCGGCATCCCGGCATCCGCGTCAAGCTGATCGGGGAAAAACGCAGCGCCTCGCTGAGCCGGCGCGAGGCCGACGTCGCCCTGCGCATGACGCGCCCGACCGAGCCGGGGCTGATCGCGCGCAAGGTCGGCAGCTTCGGATTTGGCCTCTACGCCGCGCCGGCCTATCTCAAGGCGACGCCGCCGCACGCCTTCGCCTATATCGCCTACGACAGCACCATGGACGACGTGCCGCAGCAGATATGGCTGAAGGCGATCGCCGGCGATAATGTGATCGTGCTGCGCACCAACGATCTCGAGAATCAGGCCGCCGCCGCGCGCAGCGGCATGGGGCTCGCGGCGCTGCCGCATTTTCTCGGCGAGAGCGACCCCAGGCTGCAGCGTTACGAGGTGGCTGGGAAGCCGGTCACTCGGGACCTCTGGTTGCTGGTGCATCGCGACCTGCGCCACGCGCCGGCGGTGCGCGCGGTCATGGAGTTCCTGGCCAACTGCCTGAAGACAGAATAATCGGAAAAATCCCGTGTGCAGCGGCCCGGGAGCGGGTGCCATCGGCGGCAAAAATCCCTACATTGCCGCCATGTCAAAAACCGCCAGCACACCAGCGACCACGAAACCCGCGGCCGCGCCGGGCAAAGGCGACCATGTCTTCCTGGTCGACGGCTCGTCCTACATCTTTCGCGCCTATCACGCGCTGCCGCCGCTCAACCGCAAGTCCGACGGGCTGCAGGTCAATGCCGTGCTCGGGTTCTGCAACATGCTGTGGAAGCTGCTGCGCGAGATGCCCGAGGAGCACCGGCCGACCCACCTCGCCATCATATTCGACAAGTCGGAAATCACCTTCCGCAATAAGCTCTACCCGGACTACAAGGCGCACCGGCCGCCGGCGCCGGAGGACCTGATCCCGCAATTCGCGCTGATCCGGGAAGCGGTGCGGGCGTTCGACCTGCCGTGCATCGAACAGGGCGGCTTCGAGGCCGACGACCTGATCGCCACCTATGTGCGCGAGGCCTCGGCGCGCGGCGCCACCGCCACCATCGTATCGTCCGACAAGGACCTGATGCAGCTCGTGACCGACGACGTGGTGATGTACGACACCATGAAGGACCGCCGCATCGGCATCGCCGAGGTGATCGAGAAGTTCGGGGTGCCGCCGCAGAAGGTGGTCGACGTGCAGGCGCTGGCGGGAGACTCGGTCGACAACGTGCCGGGCGTCCCCGGCATCGGGGTCAAGACCGCGGCGCAGCTCATCGTCGAATACGGCGACCTCGACACGCTGCTGGCGCGCGCCGGCGAGATCAAGCAGCCGAAGCGGCGCGAGGCGCTGATCGAGAACGCCGACAAGGCGCGGATCTCGCGGCAGCTGGTCAGGCTCGACGACCACGTCGCGCTCGACGTGCCGCTCGACGATCTCGCCGTCCACGAACCCGACGCCCGCAAGCTGGTCGCGTTCCTGAAGGCGATGGAGTTCTCGACGCTGACCCGGCGGGTCGCCGAATATTCGCAGATCGATCCCTCCGACGTCGCCGCCGAGGAGCGGCTGCGCAGTGGCGCGGCCACCGCTCCCGCGGCGTCGAACGGCGCTGCGGCGCCAGCGCCGGCTCCCGCACCGAGCGGCGGCAAGCCGGCGACGGCCGCAGCGAGCGACGGCGCGCTGACGCCGCAGCGGCTGGCAGCAATGCGCGCGGAAGCGGCGCGCAACGGCAAGTTCGACCGCGGCAAATATGTGACCGTGCGCAATGCCGACGAGTTGCGGCGCTGGGTTAACCGCGCCAAGGACCAGGGCCACGTCGCCGTCGACACCGAGACCACCAGCCTCGATCCGATGCTGGCCGAGCTGTGCGGGTTCTCGCTGGCGGTTGCCGCCAACGAGGCCTGCTACGTGCCGCTGATCCACCGCGAGGGCGGCGACGGCACCGGCCTGTTCGAGGGCGGCGTGGTGGCGGGACAGATCGCCGCGGACGAGGCGCTTTCCGTCCTCAAGCCGCTGCTCGAGGACGACGGCGTGCTCAAGATCGGCCAGAACCTGAAATACGACGCGCTGGTGTTCGCCCAGCACGGCATCACGCTCGCCGCGATCGACGACACCATGCTGATGTCCTATGTGCTCGACGCCGGGCGCGGCAGCCACGGCATGGACGCGCTGTCGGAAGGCTGGCTCGGCCATCAGCCGATCGCCTTCAACGAGGTGGCGGGGTCCGGCAAGGGCCAGGTCACGTTCGATCGGGTCGCGATCGAGCGCGCCACCGAATACGCCGCCGAGGACGCCGACGTGACGCTGCGGCTGTGGCAGGTGCTGAAGCCGCGGCTCGTCGCCGAGCACATGAACACGGTCTACGAGACGCTGGAACGGCCGATGGTCGCGGTGCTGGCGCGGATGGAGCGTCGCGGCATCTCGATCGACCGCCAGGTGCTGTCGCGGCTGTCGGGCGAATTCGCCCAGACCGCGGCGCGGCTGGAGGCGGAGATCCGCGACATGGCCGGCGAGCCGATCAACCCGGCAAGCCCCAAGCAGCTCGGCGACATCATGTTCGGCAAGATGGGCCTGCCCGGCGGCACCAAGACCAAGACCGGCGCCTGGTCGACCTCGGCCTCGATCCTCGACGACCTCGCCGAGCAGGGCTTCGAATTCCCGAAGAAGATCCTGGAATGGCGCGGCGTCACCAAGCTGAAGTCGACCTACACCGATCTGTTGCCGACCTTCGTGCATCCGCAGACCCACCGCATCCACACCTCCTACGCGCTGGCCGCGACGACCACGGGCCGGCTGTCGTCATCGGAGCCGAACCTGCAGAACATCCCGGTGCGCACCGAGGATGGCCGCAAGATCCGCCGCGCCTTCGTGGCCAGCGCAGGGCACAAGCTGGTGTCGGCCGACTATTCCCAGATCGAGCTGCGGCTGCTCGCCGAGATCGCCGACATCCCGGCGCTGAAGCAGGCGTTCCAGGACGGCCTCGACATCCACGCCATGACCGCGTCGGAGATGTTCGGCGTGCCGGTCAAGGACATGCCCGGCGAGGTGCGCCGCCGCGCCAAGGCCATCAATTTCGGCATCATCTACGGCATCTCGGCGTTCGGCCTCGCCAACCAGCTCGGCATCCCGCGCGAGGAAGCCTCCGCCTATATCAAGAAATATTTCGAACGCTTTCCCGGCATCCGCGCCTACATGGACGCCACCCGCGATTTCTGCCGCGAGCACGGCTACGTGGAAACGCTGTTCGGCCGCAAGTGCCACTACCCCGAGATCAAGGCCTCGAACCCGTCGCTGCGCGCCTTCAACGAACGCGCCGCCATCAACGCCCGCCTGCAGGGCTCCGCCGCCGACATCATCCGCCGCGCCATGATCCGGATGGAGGACGCGCTCGCCGCGAACAAACTGTCGGCGCAGATGCTGCTGCAGGTCCATGACGAACTGATCTTCGAGGTGCCGGACGCCGAGGTCGAGGCGACGCTGCCGGTAGTGCAGCACGTGATGCAGACCGCGGCGCTGCCGGCGGTGGCGATTTCAGTGCCGCTGCACGTGGACGCGCGCGCGGCAAGCAACTGGGACGACGCGCACTGAGCGGCGGCGGCGCGGCTACCCGATCCGCGCCATGCGTCGCACCAGCGCGATCAGGCGCTGCGCGGCGCCGGACTGATCGCCGGCGCGAAAGGCGAGATAAAGCGGCGCCACCAGATCCGGCGCATCCGACAGCGGCAGATAGGCGATGCCTTCAGTATCGAGCCGCCGCATCGAGTCCGGAATGATGGACACGCCAAGCCCCGCCGCCACGAGGCTGAGGGTGGACAACAGCCGCGGCGCTTCCTGCCCGATGCGCGGACTGAAGCCGGCGGCCCGGCAGGCGGCGATGATGGCGTCGTACAGCCCGGGCCCGGTCGGGCGCCGATACAGGATGAAGGTTTCCTCGGCCAGGTCGGCGAGCGCCACGCTGGCCGGCTGCCGCGACGCCCGCGGGTGCTGGGCGGGCAGCGCCGCCAGCATCCGCTCCTCGGCCAGCAGTTCGATGGTCAGGCCTGCTGCTTCGCCCACCGGGACGCGAATGAACGCCGCGTCGAGCTGCTGGCGCTGCAGCGCCGCCACCAGGTCGGCGGTGGAGCTTTCCTCGAGCACCAGCGCGACGTCCGGCGCGGCCTGGCGGAAGCTGCGCACCACCGCCGGAATCAGCGGGTGGAACGCGGCCGAACTGGTGTAGCCGACCGCCAGCCGCCCTGCCTCGCCGCGCGCGGTCCGCCGGGCCGCCTCGAGTGCGTGACCGACCTGGTCGATGGCGATCCGCGCCGCGTCGAGAAAGACGCGGCCGGCCTCGGTGAGTTCGACGCCGCGCGGCAGCCGCTTGAACAGTGGCGCGCCGACTTCGTCTTCAAGGGCGCGAATCTGCTGGCTGAGCGGCGGCTGCTGGATGCCGAGCCGCAGCGCGGCGCGGGTGATGTGCCGCTCCTCGGCCACCGCAATGAAATACCGCAAATGCCGCAGCTCGATCATGACTCATATCTATACGATATCGAGATCGGCTTATCCATATATTGGACACCGGGTCGCTCTTCCATTACGGATTCGGGCATGGATCAGCTCGCCACCCGGGATGACCTCGCCCCCGCGCCCTCCGTCGGCGCGCTGTTCGGCGGCTTTCTCACCCTCGGCCTGACCGGATTCGGCGGCGTGCTGCCGCTGGCGCGCCGCCTCATCGTCGAGGACCGGCGCTGGCTCAGCGGCGCCGAGTTCACCGAACTGCTGGGGCTCTGCCAGTTTCTTCCCGGCGGCAACATCATCAACCTGTCGGTCGCCATCGGCCTGCATTTCCGCGGTGTCGCCGGGGCGGTTGCGTCATTGTTCGGACTGATCGCCGCGCCGACCGTCATCGTGGTCATGCTCGGCACGGTCTATGAGCGGTTTTCCAGCGATCCGCAGGTCCGCCACGTTTTCGCGGGCCTGGCGGCGGCCGCCGCCGGGCTCCTGATTGCCATGGCGATCCGGATCGCGCTGCCGATCCGCGGCAATCCCAGGGCCATCGCGATCGCCGCGCTGTGCTTCTTCGCCATCGCGGTGCTGCGGCTGCCGCTGCTGCCGACCATGGCGGCGCTGGCCGCGCTCAGCATCTTCGTCACCTGGAGGTGGCCGCAATGAGCGCCGTGCTGGTCGCGCTGGCGACGATCTTCGCCCAGCTGTCCCTGCTCGCCTTCGGCGGCGGCAACACCATTCTTCCCGAGATGCAGCGCCAGGTGGTCGACGTTCACCACTGGATGACCGCGGCCGACTTCAGCGCGATGTTCGCGCTGGCCCAGGCCGCGCCCGGGCCGAACATGATGGTCGTCACTTTGGTCGGCTGGCGCGTCGCCGGCTGGCCGGGCCTGATCGTCGTCTCGCTGGCGACCTTCGGACCGTCCTCGGTGCTGACCGCGCTGGTGACGAAGGTCTGGCAGCGCTTCAAGGACCGGCCGTGGCGTCGGATCATCCAGACCAGCCTGGTTCCGATTACCGTCGGCCTGGTGGCGGCCAGCGCCATGCTGATCACCATGGCCGCCGACGGCCAATGGAGCCTTGCCACGATCACCGCCATCGGCGCCATGGTGATGCTGACGACCCGCGTTCACCCGCTGTGGGTGCTGGCGGCAGGCGCGCTAGTGTCCTGGTTCTAACATTCGCATCACTTTGCGGCGGGCTCTCTTGCGAATGTTAGAACCATAGGACACTGGCAACTATAAGATTCCAGTGTGGTTTTGGATTTAACATTCGCTTGGAGAGTTCGCGGCAACACCGAAGCGAATGTCAAATCCACCACACTAGCGGGATCCACCGGATTCGGGCTGTCCTGAGCGCCCGCCGCTGTGAATGGGCGGGTCCCAGACCTGCAATGGGTCTGGAATTGCCGCGCCTCCCCCGCTAAGACTGCGGTCACGCAACGCTGCTCCGTCGCCAGCCCTCGCCGGCTCATGACTGATGCGCCTGATTCACAAGAGCCGCCGTGTCAAAATCCGCCTCCCGCGCCCGCCTCGCCGACATCATTGCCAAGCGCTCGTTCGGGCGCGGCGAAGTCACGCTCGCCTCCGGCCGCAAGAGCGACTTCTACTTCAACCTGAAGCCGACGATGCTCGATCCCGAGGGCGCGGCGCTGCTGGCGGAACTCACCTACGAGGCGCTGAAGGACGACGGGCTCGACTATGTCGGCGGGCTCGAGATGGGCGCGGTGCCGCTGGCCGGGGCGCTGGCCCAGCTGTCCTGGATGAAGGGCCATCCGATCGCGGCGTTCTTCGTCCGCAAGAAGCCGAAGGAGCACGGCGCGCGGCTGGCGGTGGAAGGGCTCGCCAGGGGCGAGAGCCTGAATGGCAAGCGCATCGTCATCGTCGAGGACGTCACCACCACCGGCGGTTCGGCGATCAAGGCCGCGGACGCCGTGCGCGACGCCGGCGGCGAGGTCGTGCTGGTGTTCACGATGGTGGATCGCGAAGAGGGCGCGGTCGAAACCTTCCGGGACGCGGGCATCCCGTTCCGCTCGCTGTTTCGCGC
>JBKQQE010000737.1:0-5478 GCA_052326245.1 Xanthobacteraceae bacterium
TGTTGTTCGGTTCGCCGGTTGGCTGCGTCCACCGGCGCCCGGCGCGACCTCGCGCGTGCTTTGAAGGAGCCGATCTGCGTTCCGGCGGGGCGTCCGACTTGCCCGAGATCCGGGCTCCGGTCCATTACGGGGCGGGGCTAGATCGCCTGGAACAGATCGGCCAGCTTGGCGGCTTCGGTGTCGATGCTGTGCCGCTCGCCGACCCGCGCGCGCGCCGCGGCGCCCATCCGCGTGAGATCGTCCGCAGATGCGTCGAGGCACGCCCGCATCGCCGCGGCGAGCGCATCGATATCGCCGGCCGGCACCAGCCAGCCGTGAACGCCGGCCTCCAACAGTTCGGGGATGCCGGCAACAAAGGTGCTGATGACGGGTCGCCGCAGCGCCATGGCCTCCATGATCACCACCGGCAGGCCCTCGGCAAAGCTCGGCAGCACCAGCGCGCGCGCCGCCAGGATCTCGTCACGGACCTGGTCGCCGCCGATCCAGCCGGTGATGCGCACGACGTCGCCGAGGCGGTAGTCGGAAATCAGCGCCTCCAGTTGGCCGCGCATCTCGCCGTCCCCGGCCAGCACCAGCTCGAACGTCGCGCCGCGGTCGCGCAGGCGCCGCGCCGCCTCCAGCAGCCACATCTGGCCCTTCTGTTCGCACAGCCGGCCGACGCAGACCAGCCGCGGCGCGGTGCCAGGCTGCTCCGGCGCGCCGGCGCTGAAGCCGTCCTCGAGGCCGCAATGCACGACCTTGATTTTCTCCCACAGCGCATGCGGCGTCAGCCGGAACAGCTGGCTGCGGCCAAACGAGCTGATCGCGATCACGAAAGCGCTGCGGCGGATCTTCTCCGGCAAGGCGATGAAGGCCGGCTTGTCGAATTCCTCCGGACCGTGGACCGTGAAGCTGAACCGCGGGCCGCCGAGGACGTTGGCCAGCATCGCCACCGTCGCCGAATTGGTGCCGAAATGAGCATGCAGATGGGTCACCCGTTCTTGCCCGAGGTGGATCGCGACCAGGCAGGCCTCGCACAGGTAGATGAGATGCACCGTAAGCGGGCGTTCGGCGCGGCGGCTGACGGAAAACGTCAGCGCGAGCGCCTTGAGCAGGGCGACCGGCCGAGTGATCAGCAGGCGCGCGAACGCCAGCAACAGCGGCGCCGCGGTGCCCCGAAGCAGATAGTGGGTGCGTGTCTGTTCCACGCGGTCTTCGGCGTCCGGTGCGGCGGAATCCCAGCCCCGCATCGCGATCCGCACGATCTCGTGGCCCTGCCGTTCCAGCGCGAGGATCTCGCGGCGAATAAAGCTGTGGCTGACCGCCGGATATCGATTGATCAGATAGGCAATGCGCATGAGGTTGAAATCGCCGGCGGGGCCCAAAATGTTCCGAAAAACGGCTACCGGCCGATCCGCGGCTCGCAGGCGCATTCATCTACCTGATAAATATGCCAGTTATTTGAAGGGCGGACGCGGACCTTGTCAGGTCTCGTGAAAAGCCGGTGCTGGCATGTGGGACGCGGTTTCGTTGGGTTTGACGCTCGCCGCCGGCGTCGTGAGCGTTCCCGTTGCGACGTTCTGCATTGAAGTCGCCACGGCGCGCGCCCCTTCGGAGTCGGCCTTGAGCACGCGGTGCGACGACGGCGCGGGCGGGGCCGTCGCCGTGGTCGTCCCGGCGCACAACGAGAGCAGCGGAATCCTGCCGACGCTCGCCGATCTCGCGCCGCAGCTCGGCACCGGCGATCGTCTGGTGGTGGTGGCCGACAATTGCTCGGACGACACCGCCTCGGTTGCCGCGTCGGCTGGCGCCGAGGTGATTGCACGCGATGACATGTCGCGCGTCGGCAAGGGCTATGCGTTGGCGTTTGGCATCGGTCACCTCGCGGCGCGGCCGCCGCGCTTTGTGGTTTTCGTCGATGCCGATTGCCGGGTGTCGCCGGGAGCCATCGCGCGGCTGCGTGACGCCTGTGCCGCGACCGGTCGGCCTGTTCAGGCCGCCTATATGATGAAATCGCCGCCGCACTCGGTCATCGACCATAGCGTCGCGGAATTCGCCTGGGTCGTGAAAAACTGGGTGCGACCGTTGGGACTGCGGCGTCTCGGTTGTCCGGTGCAGCTGATGGGCACCGGAATGATCTTCGGCTGGGACGATATTCGTGCCGTGCCGCTCGCAAGCGGGCACCTGGTCGAGGATCTGAAGCTTGGGCTCGACCTTGCGCTCATCGGCAAGGCACCTCTCTTCCTTCCGTCCGTCACCGTCAGCAGCGAATTTCCCGCGTCGCAGTCCGGAACGGAGACGCAACGCCGGCGCTGGGTCCGCGGCCATCTCGCCATGATCGTGCAATTCGTTCCGCGGCTGGTTTGGCGCGCTCTCGCAGACCGCAATCCCGCCCCCCTCGTGCTGGCGCTAGATCTTGCGGTGCCGCCGCTGTCGCTGCTCGCGGCACTGTCCGTCGGCAGCCTGGCGCTGGCGGCGCTGGCCGCTGCATTCGGCACGTCCGCGCTGCCGCTTGCGCTTGCAGCCGTCAATTTCGGCGTTCTTGCCGCGACGCTGGCCCTGGCCTGGCATCGTTTCGGTCGCGCGTTCGTGCCGGCCGGAATCACCGCTTCGATCGGTTCTTTGATCTGGCAGAAATGCAGACTCTACGGACACTTGCTGCTGGGAAAAACCTCCGGACGGTGGATCAGGACCGACCGCGGCAGCTAGGTCGTGCCGCATACCCGCCGGGCCGCGGACTTTGCGTCGCGCGGCAACCGGGACCGTAAAAGGTCGCGGTCATTTTGCGACAATCGGGGAAAAAATATCGCCGCCGTCCAATGTGGATTGAACGGTCATGCAACCGTAATTGAATCCCACTATGGGAATGACCTAACAAATTGTTAATGTCGCTGGCGGCGCAGGCCGCCGGAGAAATCTAAAACCGAGATCTTGCGATGGCGCCCCGGTCGTGGACGGGCGCGTCAGGTCTAACTGCGACCAAAATTCGGAGCGCTGCGATGAAAAACGCCTATCCGCTGCTGGACGTCAGCCGTCGTAAGCCCAAAAAGCAGAAAAAGCAGAAAATCGAGACGACGGCCAATATTGAGCAGCGCTACAAGGAATTGCTGCGGCTGCGCGCGGAGGTCTGCGAGGTGGAGGAAAGCCGCAATCCGCGTTGAGCGGTCGGTTTCGCCGCGAACCCGGGCTGGCGCAACGTCCCGCCGCGGTGGCGAACCCGGCAGACCTGATCGGCGGCCGTTGCATCGAGTTTATTTAATCCGCAGCCGTTGATTTAATATAATTGTCGCATCGCACAATTAATCTTTACGGGGTGTTAATATGTGGCAAGGCGAGCCGGCCTTTGATCGACCGGTTCTGCCGAGGAGGCGGCAATGGTTCGTTTGAAGTGTGGTCTGATCGCTGGCGCTGCGCTGCTTTACCTCGGCGCGCCCGCCTCCGCGGATGTGGTGTTGTCGGCGGGCACGGATCCGGATTTCTATTCGGCCACCCTGCTGTTCCCGGCCACCGGGACCTCGACCTTCGCGCCCTTGCCGGTTGATGTCGACTTCACGCTGTCGGGCTTCGAAGAGGTCATTTCGAACTTTACGCTGTCGGGGAACAAGCCGCTGACCGGGACGGTGGCGATCTATCAGGGAACGACGCCCGCGGGCGCGCCGGTGGCGCCTGCGGTGTCGCTCACGCGCTTCGGCCAGTCGGCCTATTTCGATCTGTTTCTGGGCGCTGGCAGCTACGTGCTGAACTTCGAGCCGGCCACCACGACGCTGATCAAGGGCGACAGCTTCACCGAGACCCTTCAGGTCAGCGCGATTCCGGAACCGGCGACCTGGGCGATGATGGTGTTCGGCTTCCTTGGACTTGGTTTCCTGGCCTACCGGCGCGATCGCCGGGTGCGGGGCTGGAATTTCAGGCTGTCGTGAGCCGCCGGCCGCCGGGCGCCGCCGCTGTCGCAACCACTTTGCGGGCAGTTGGCGCCGTGATTTGTCTGCTGCAAGTGCCGCTTGCGGCGGCTGGCGAGGAACACGGGCGTATCAAATGGAAGCCGCCCACGCCGGAACAGGCGGCGCGGCGGGCTTCCGAAGAAGCGATGAATGACAGCATTCTTCGCAGGGGCGACGTGGTCGCCACCGACCGCGGCTTCCTGCTGTACCGCGGCTACGCCGAGGACGGATCGCGTGACTTCGTGGCGGTGCAGAACCCGCTGATGCCGGCAAGGAAGTGATCGCCGCGGCGGGCGGGCGCCGCCCGCGTGCGGACACCCGGTACAGCAACTTTAAATCGAAAGCAGCACTAGGCGCGATTGGAGGGCGCGGCGCCGATACGGGCAACGACCTGCGCCAGCGCGTCGCGGCCGGTCAATCCGAGCATGTAGCCCGCCTGACAGGCGATCACCGCCATCAAGACGTCGGGCAAATGGGCGCCAGAGCCCGACAGCCATGCGCCGGCGACGACCAGCACCACGCTCGCCAGCGACAGCGGCAACAGCGCCAATACGTTGCAGACCAGGCCTGCGAGAATTCCGGCGCCGCATATCCAAATCAGCAACATGATCGCGCACGCACTCGGATTAAAAACTCGGCGCATTTAATTCATATTGCGCCGCACGCGGCTTTCATCCTATGGTGGCCCAGGTTAATGAAGCGTTACCTGGATTAATTGGCCCGGGCCGCCGTCATCGGCGGCGTGACGGCTTGTTTAAATTCGATTGGCGGATGCGATGTCCCTGGGATCAGAGATACGCGGCGACGTGCGGCAAGCGGTTCACCTGCAGCAGCCCTCGGTCTTCTCCGGCGACTCGATTCCCTATCTGCTCGCGATGTCGGACGCCTTCGTGATTCTGCTGACGAGCGTCCTCGGCGGCATCGCCTACCAGTCCGCCGTCGGAAATCCGGTGCCGGCGCTTGTGCCCTATTGCGCCGTCGGCCTGCTTGCGAGCTTCATCTATATCCTGCGGATGAGCGGTGCGGGTCATTATGATTTCCCCGATAGTGCGAAGCCGCGCGTTGAATTCAATGACATCATGATCTGCTGGCTGTCCACGGGACTGCTGCTGGCGTTTTTCGCATTTCTCCTGAAGGTCGGCGTCGAGTATTCACGGGGCGCTTTCGTCGCGTTCTACTTCCTGACGCCGGCGGCTTTGCTCGGCGTGCGCAAGGCGACCAAGCAGGCGCTGGTTTCGGCGGTGGCGCGTGGGGCATTCGCGCGGCGGGACATCGTCCTGATCGGCGACGCCGACGAGGTGGCTGCGCTCGGGTCCCCGGACATGCTGACGCTGTTCGGCGCCGCCGACGTCGCCAGGTTCACGCTCAGCCGCGACCACGATCCGTCGGCGCGCGCGACGGACGACGGGCGCATTCTTGCCTCGGCCGTCCAGTTCGCGCGTGCCAGCCATTGCCAGGAGATCGTACTGGCGCTGCCCTGGTCCGCGACCGACAGGATCGACGTCGTCCGCGACGCCATCAAGGTGCTGCCGGTGGCGGCGCGGCTATTGCCCGATAT
>JBKQQE010000738.1:0-2900 GCA_052326245.1 Xanthobacteraceae bacterium
GATGCGAATGTTAGAACCGGGACACTAGCCGAGGCGAGCGCCAGCGCGGCGCGGTCGGCGCCGCCGGTGATGCTGCGGGCCTCGGCGATCGAGACGAACAGGTTGAGGTCGACGAGGTCGAAGCGCATCGGCAATCCCTCCCCGCGTGCTGCCTTCGCCTGGGACGAAGGCAATATCCGTAACCTCCAGATTGTCTGCGGCGCGGCGTTGCGTCAATCTGCGCCACATGTGCCATCGCCCGCCCCGTTCCCCGACATGACCGTCCCGATGCTGGTTGCCGTCGGCGCCGTGTTTATGCTCGCCGGATTCGTCAAGGGCGTGATCGGGCTCGGCCTGCCCACCGTCGCGATCGGGCTGTTGGCGACCCAGATGCCGCCGGCGCAGGCGGTGGCCATCGTGATCGCGCCGGCCATCGTCACCAACGTCTGGCAGACCTTCGTCGGCCCCTATCTGCGCGACATCGTGCGAAGGCTGTGGCCGCTGATGGTCGGCACCTGCGTCGGGATCTGGTCGGGGGCCGGGCTGATGACCGGTCCCTACGCGCGGTTCGGCACCATCGTGCTCGGCATCCTGCTGGTGATCTACGCGGCGATCGGCTTGCGCAAGCTGCGCTTCGCGGTGGCGCAGCCGCACGAGAAATGGGTCGGCGGCATTGTCGGCGTGCTCACCGGCCTGGTCTCCGCCGCCACCGGCGTCCAGGTGATTCCCTCGATGCCGTTCATGCAGGCGATCGGCATGGACAAGGACGAGCTGGTGCAGGCGCTCGGCGTGTTCTTCACCACCGCGACAGTGGCCCTGATCTTCAATCTCTCCAGCGCCGGGCTGCTGACGGTCTCCGTGGCGCTGCCCGGGGTCGTCGCCATGGTCGCTGCCTTCGCCGGCATGTTCCTCGGCCAGGCGGTGCGCTCGGCGATGGATCCGGAAACGTTCCGGCGCTGGTTTCTGGTCGCGCTGCTGCTGCTCGGGTGCTATCTCGGCGGCAACGCCGCGTTCGGCGGCGCCCACTCCGGCTGAGTGGCTGCTCCAGCCAAGAAGATTGCACTAGACCCGTCATCCTGAGGAAGCGCGAAGCGCTGTCTCGAAGGATGGACGGCCGAAACACCCGGGCTGTCATCCTTCGAGACGCGGCCAACGGGCCGCTCCTCAGGATGACGATAACGATTGATTTGCACCCACCTTACCAGGCGCTAGCTAGAACAGCGGCGTGCCGGGCACGAAGGCGTCGAAGGCGGCCCAGAATTGCGAGCGGTAGCGATCCTGCTCCTGCAGGATCTCGTGCCGGGCGCCGGCGATGACCAGGTGCGATCCGGTGCGCATGTGATAGGCGAACTCCTCGATCGCGGCGGTCGACACGATGCTGTCGTTGCTGGCGCCGAGCATCAGCACCGGCTGCCGGATCCGCGACGGATAATCGTCGGCGCGAAAGCTCCGCATCGCCCCGATCGCGGCGTCGGCCCAGGCGATGGTCGGCGAGGCGATGCCCAGCGTCGGATCCTCGGCGAGGATCGCGGCGTTGCGGGCATAGCGCACCGGATCGCTGGTGACCGGATTGTTGACGAAGGGTTCGGTGCCGACGATGTCGTTGCCGCCGCCCGGGACGTAGCCGCCGCCGAGGCCGGCGAAGCGAACCGCGCGCAACAGCGCCCGCACCGGCGCCGAGGTGATCCGGCCCGGCAGGTCGATCATCGGGGCCGATAGCACGATGCGATCGAACCAGCGCCGGCCGGCATGGGCGAGGCGCAGCATCACCGCGCCGCCCATGGAGTGGGCCAGCGCGAAGAACGGCGGCGGGCAATCCGGCATCACCACCTGCTGCACGAAAGCTTCGGCATCGAGTTCGTAGTCGGAAAAATTCCGCACGTAGCCCTTGCGCGGATTGCGCAACTGCCGCGACGAATGCCCCTGGCCGCGCCAGTCGATCATGGCGACCGCAAAGCCGCGATCGCGCAGGTCGCGCACCGTTTCGAAGTATTTCTCGATGCATTCGCCGCGTCCGGTGAAGACGCACACGGTGCCCTTGCGGCCCGCCGGCGGCGCCCAGCGGGCAAAGCGCAGCTCGGCGCCGTCGGCCGCCTTGATGGTGCCGCTGACGACGCCCTCGGGCACCGGATTGGCGGGAATCGAAACCAGGTTCATGCCGCTGCCAAAAACTGCAAAATGTTGAATCCGAACAGGAAATTAGACCTCGGCAAACCTGCCTGCGGCGCCCCTTGAACCGGAACACCCCCCTCCCATATCAGGTCCGTGCAGGCCTCTCTAGGTTGCACGCAAAGCCAGCGCCCGGCCATCCCGGCGGGCATGACGACAACTCGCTCAATTGAGGAGAGCCAACCATGCGTACGTTTGATATGACCCCCTTCTATCGCTCCACCATCGGTTTTGACCGCCTGTTCAATCTGCTCGACCAGACCACGACGGACGGCGCGCCGGGTTATCCGCCCTACAACATCGAGCGCACCGGCGACAACGCCTATCGGATCACGGTGGCGGTATCCGGCTTCGCGCAGAACGAGCTGTCCATCGTCGCCAAGGAAAACACGCTGACAATCAAGGGCGAGAAAACCGTCACCGACGCCAGCAAGAGCAAGGCGGAAGTGCTGTACCGCGGCATCGCGGCGCGGGCCTTCGAGCGGGCGTTCCAGCTTGCCGACTACGTGCAGGTCAAGGATGCCACGCTGGAGAACGGTCTGCTGCACGTCGACCTGGTCCGCGAGATTCCCGAGACCAAGAAGCCCCGGACCATCGCGATCTCGACCACCAAGTCGCTCGACGCGCCGCAGGCCCAGCAGGCCGCTGCCTGAGGCAGCGCCCGGATCTGCGATAGCGCCCACCATCTCACGACAACGCCCCGGCCACGCATGGCCGGGGCGTCTTCTATTGACCTACTGACGTCGCATCCC